>DASQMG010000225.1:0-7161 GCA_035645595.1 Flavisolibacter sp.
ACCGTTAATGCACTGGCACCGGCCGTAATCCGCACACCGCTTGTGGACGCCATGCCTGAGGAACAAGTGAGGTACATGACAGACAAAATACCTATGAAGCGTTGCGGTACACTGGAAGAAGCTGTAAACATGATCATGTACATTGTATCACCTGAAAATAGTTTTACTACCGGTTTTACGTTTGACCTTTCCGGAGGCAGAGCCACGTATTAATAGACCTGTGAAAATAACAAGCTTTTTCAGAACCGGCTTAATGGGCCAGCTAACTGGCTGCACCAAAAAGAAATCATGAAACATATTTATTTGTTCTTTCTTGTTTTCATCTTTCCTTCTGTTCTCTTCGGACAAACACCAAGAGAAACAACGATCCGGCTGAAAACCAAATTTAATGTGGACTGGAAATTTCGCCTGGATGACAAAGCCGGATACGAAACGGCAGCCTATGACGACAGCCACTGGCGGGTACTGAACCTGCCCCACGATTGGGGTATCGAAGGAGCGTTTGATGTGCGCAATCCGGCAGGCGGCAATGGTGCCTATCTGCCGGGCGGCATTGGCTGGTACCGTAAATCGTTTGGCTTGCCTGATTCTTTGAAAGGCAAACGCCTTATTATTCAATTTGATGGCGTGTATATGAACTCGAAGGTTTACATCAACGGCCGTTTCCTCGGGCAGTATCCCAATGGATCCAGTACGTTTCAATACGACCTCACCGAACACATTCAGTTTGGCAAGCCCAATATCATCGCGGTCAGGGTTGATCATTCATTACAGCCATCCTCACGGTGGTATTCCGGTTCCGGCATTTATCGTAACGTCTGGCTGATAGCAACAAACCAGGTTCATTTCAATAATTACGCAGGCGTCTTTGTCAGTTATCCAACTGTCAGCAAATCAGAAGCCGAGGTAAGCGTTCGGTATGACATTATCGCGAATGCATTTCCCGAATCCGAGTTCCGTTGGTGGCGCAGAAATATAGATGCTAATAAAAGGGCAATGAAAACGGCCACCATCCGAACTTCTATTTTCGATAAGAAAGGTAAAGTTGTTGCGACAGGCTTTATAAACAAGACGCTTGGTGATTATAATGAGGCTTCATTCACGCATTCCATTTCTGTAAAAAGCCCTAAGCTCTGGTCGGCAGAAAATCCAGACACCTACACACTTAAGAGTACCCTCGAATACGATGGCGACGTGGTGGATGATTATTCGGTAACGATAGGGATACGAAAAATTGAGTTTACTGCTGAAAAAGGAATGCTGGTTAACGGGGTGCAGGAAAAAATAAAAGGAATCTGCGTACACCAGGATGCTGGCTCATTAGGCGTTGCTGTTCCCATAGGCGTATGGCAGGAAAGGCTGAAAAAGCTGAAAGACATGGGGTGTAATGCCATTCGCCCCAGTCATCATCCTTTTGCTCCGGAATTCTATGACTTGTGCGACAAAATGGGTTTTTATGTAATGGATGAGGCTTTTGATGAATGGAATAAGGGTTATAACTGGGGAATTACCGAAAACAGCTATGGAAAAGTTCCTTATGGATACCATTTGTATTTTAATCAATGGGCAGAGACTGATCTGCGTGCCATGATTCGTCGCGATCGCAACCACCCTTCGGTTGTTATGTACAGTATTGGAAATGAAATACCCAACCAACGCACACCTGATGGCGTGCAGATAGCAAAAAGTCTGCAGGATATATGCCACAGCGAGGACCCAACCCGGGTTGTTACAACCGCTGTTGATTTTGTAGAAGATGCCAACCGCAACGGATTTCTTTCGGTACCGGATATTGCCGGCTACAATTATGTGGACCGGTATAACGGAGACCAAATGTATGCGCCGGAGAAGGCAAAGTATCCAAAAAGACTCATTCTGGGAGCTGAAACGTATCATGATACCCGCCATTGGCTTGCCGTACGCAACCATGATTATGTTATCGGTGAATTTGTGTGGGTTGGCTATGACTACCTGGGAGAAGATGGGGTATGGCCAAAGCACGGTTGGGATGCCGGGATTATTGATATGGCGGATAACCCATACCCGGAATACTACCTCCGCAAAAGTTACTGGTCTAAAGACCCGGTAGTGCATATCGCCATCGAAACGTCTGCAAACCGGAAAAGTGAATGGCATCCCCGCAAAGCGGCTGCGCATTGGAACCATCAATGGAATGGAAACTACCTGTTGCCTCTTTTCGTTTACTCCAACTGTGATGAAGTGGAATTGCGCATCAACGATTCGCTTATTGGCAGGAAAGCGGTAGATAAAAACCTGTATTATGCTAAGTGGGAGGTTCCCTTCAAAGCCGGGAAAGTGCGGGCTACCGGTTACAGAAATAATAAACAAGTTACTGAGCACACCCTGCGGACGGCGGGGACGGCAACAGGCCTCCACCTTGCTGCAAGTAAGACGGAGCTCGTTGCTGATAGCGAAGATGTACTTCGCCTGGCTGTAACCGTAGTGGATAACAACGGGGTTGTTGTTCCGGATGCTGCTAATGAAATAAAAGTGGAGCTATCCGGTCCTGCACGGCTTCGTGGCCTGGATAATGGCAGCCAATCAGATACAACAGCGTTTTCGTCAAAATCCAGAAAGGCTTTTGGTGGCCGGTTATTAGCCACTATCCAGGCAACTGGGGAACAGGGTCTTGTAAAGATGAAAGTCACATCGCCGGGTTTACAGCCTGCCGTTTATACGATAAAGCCAGCTTCTTCTAAAAGTAGTAGCCGCAATTAACAGGCATGCGCATATGGTTGGAAGTTAAAATGAAACCATAAAGGACATAGAATGACACCCGTGAAATGGGGCTGAATTAAATTTAAAGATGGGTTTACTTAAAAACAAAGTACTGGAAGTACCTTCCTCAAAACAGACTTCCGGTAAAAGAATTGCCCGCAAAATAGAGAAAGCCTGCTTGTCTCTGTATGTGGTGCTGTTTTTAGCTCCTGATGGCGCCTTTACGCAGAAAGTGTATCTGCCAACCACGGCTTCTCTTGCAACAAGGCCCGCTCCGCAGTGGTACAGCAACGCCAAGCTGGGTATATTCATTCATTGGGGATTGTATTCTGTCCCGGCATGGGCCACACCCACCACCACACCGGATAAGGTAACCGATTGGCCGGCTTTTTATAAAAACAATCCCTATGCCGAGTGGTACCTGAACACATTAAGGATACCGGGTTCTCCTACGCAGCAACACCACAAAGAAGTGTATGGAGCCGATTATGACTATTATTCATTTGCTGATTCATTGAGCCAAAAAACACGGAACTGGAATGCAGATTCCTGGGCCCAGGTTTTCCAGGACGTTGGCGCCCGTTACGTTGTGTTTACAACCAAGCACTCTGATGGCTATGTAATGTATCCTTCCAGGGTCGTCAATCCTTTTTTTGAAAGTAAATCCATTACCAGTAAAAGAGATTTTGCCGGTGAGATCGCAACTGCCGTACGTAAAAAAGGGCTGAAATTCGGTGTCTATTATTGCAGTGGCCTGGATTGGACTTTTTATAGAACGCCGGTGACCAACCTTTGGCCGGACCTTTTTGAAAGCATGCCTAAATCGGTTGCTTATACCGCTTATGCAGATGCTCATTATTTTGAACTGATACACCGTTACAAACCTGACGTTTTATGGAACGACGTGAACTTTCCTGAAAACGGTGACTTGCCGGGCATCTTTGCCGAAGCCATTCATGCCAATCCCGATGTGGTGATGAATGACCGTTGGCGACGTTCGAATGAATTAACGCATTTTACTACTCCGGAATACGTCATCATGGACACCATCACCCAGCAGAAATGGGAGACCTGCCGGGGCATTGGTTATTCCTTTGGTTATAACCAGGTGGAGACCAGCAAACAACTGCTTTCCTCAGAACAACTGATCAGGATGTTGGTAGACATTGTGAGCAAAAACGGAAACTTGCTTATTAATGTTGGACCCAAAGCAGATGGTACGATTCCCGAAAATCAGCTGAAGCCACTGATAGATCTGGGAAAGTGGATGAAGAACAACGGCGAAGGCATCTATGACACCCGCGCCTGGATAAAGGCCTCCCAAGTGCTGGATGATAAAACAGAACTTCGGTTTACCCGAAAGGGCAATATGCTTTATGTTTTTTTCCTAAACACGCCCGGAAACGGAATGGTTACGATTCCAGGTTGCAATCTCCAGGCGGGTGCAAAAGCAGTTATGGTAGGAGAAAAAGAGGAGGCCATTCCTTTGACCGTCGGCCAAAACTCAGTGAAGTTAGAGCTGCCGAAAAAGCGGACTTCTCAGGGTATCTTTTCGGTAAAGATATCTGGCTTAAAAGATTGATTATAGGGTTTATTTTAGTTGGCATAATGCTATTTCGGCAATCAGGTTTTCGGAGACCAGACTTTATGCTAAAGCAAATTGGTTGAATGAGTGGTTGAGCTTTTTTTTGAAGAAGAAAATTTCTGGTGGTCGTAAAAATATTTCGGTACGTGTTAATCAGTTTAAAAACACTTTTTATACATCAACCTATCCACACAATGTTTCGCAGTATACACACAGTCAGCCGGGAACTTAAGCCTTTTGCATTTTTTTGTTTTCTAAGCCTGCTTATGTTTTCTTGTAACGGTGACACTAAACGATGGAAAAAAGAAAAAGTAGAAATGAAACGGTTTGCAAAGGTAAAACTGGCTGATAATTTTGATGAACCAATGGAGATGGCCGTTATGAATGACGGAAAAGTATTGGTTATAGAACGGAAGGGGGCCATCAAACTGTTTTCACCTGCAAACAATTCGATAAAGAAGATAGCGAATATGCCTGTCTATTCGGGGCAGGAAGACGGCTTGCTCGGTCTTGTTCTTGATCCGCAATTCAAGAGCAATCATTTTATTTATTTCTATTACTCACCCGATGACAACCAGCCGCGCCAGCGTGTTTCCCGTTTCCTGTTTGCAAACGACAGCATTCATTTTTCTTCTGAGAAAATAATCATAGAAATCCCCACGCAAAGGAAGGAATGCTGTCACTCTGCTGGCTCGCTGGCATTTGGCCCGGACGGCAATTTGTACATTGCCGTGGGCGACAATACCAATCCACATAATCCCGGTTATTATAATTCCATTGATGAGCGCAAGGGCAGGGAAGCCTGGGATGCGCAACGTACAGCAGCAAATACCAATGATTTTAGGGGAAAGATTCTACGTATTCACCCGGAACCGGGTGGCGGCTATACCATACCTGATGGCAATCTTTTTCCGAAGGGAACGCCGAACACGAAACCTGAGATTTATGTCATGGGTTGCCGCAATCCGTTCCGGATTTCCGTAGATGCCAAAAGGGGCTGGCTGTATTGGGGAGATGTAGGGCAAAATACAATTGATGACCCAAAGCGCGGCCCTATCAGTTATGACGAATGGAATGCAGCAACAGCCCCGGGGTTTTTCGGCTGGCCTTATTTTGCCGGACCCAACGCAGCTTACGCCGATTTTGATTTTGCCTCTGAGAAAATCGGCTCTTTCTTCGATGCGGGTCACCCCGTAAACGCTTCGGGGAATAACACCGGGTTAAAAAATCTGCCCTCTGCAAAAGGGGCCCTGATCTGGTATTCGTATGACGAGTCTAAAGATTTTAAGTACTTGGGCACAGGCGGCAAATCACCTATTGGCGGGCCGGTATATTACAGCGAATTGTACAGCAAAAGAACAAACGATACCACGGGGCAGCTTCCTGCCTATTATGATGGCAAATTGTTTATTGCCGAATGGATGCGCAACTGGGTGAACGTGGTGACGCTGAAGGAAAACGGCACAGTTGACAGTATTGAGCAGTTTATGCCGGGTACCTCTTTCAATCACCCCATCGACCTGGAGATAGGACCGGATGGTGTGTTGTATACACTGGAATACGGTACTTATTGGTTTGCAAAGAACAAAGACGCCGGCTTATACCGCATCGAATACAACAGGGGAAACCAGGCTCCGGTAGCTGCGCTTACCACTGACGTGGCGGCAGGCGGGCTGCCACTAAAAGTTCAATTCTCATCTGCAGGTTCATATGATACCGATTCTTCTCAACTCTCCTACAAATGGTATTTTGAAAAAGACGAAGTGCAGTCAAAAGAAGCGCATCCCGTCTATACCTTCCAACGTGCCGGCGTATACAATGTACGTTTGGTTGTTTCGGATAAAGAGGGCAAAAGCAGTGACAAGACGATCCGGATCAAGGTGGGCAATGCAGAACCCGCAATCACTTTGGAAACTGATGGAAACAAAACCTTTTACTGGGCCAACAATCCGATCCGGTACAAATTGGATGTAACCGATAAGGAAGATGGCAGCCTGCAGGGCGGAACGATCCCGGCGGAAAATGTGCGGGCTACGCTTGCCTACAGCACCATGGGCAGTGATCTTACTCAGGTGGCGCAGGCCCATGAAGCAGCTTCCAGCCATCCCGGTTTTGAACTAATGGAGAAAAGCGATTGCAATTCCTGTCATGCATTGAATAGCAGATCGGTGGGGCCCAGCTATATGGCCATTTCAGAGCGCTACAGAAAAGACGGTGCTACCATTAAAAAGCTTGCAGCCAAGGTGATTTCCGGAGGTAGTGGTGTCTGGGGCGAACATGCCATGTCGGCGCATCCGCAACTCTCTGCAAAGCAGGCATCGGAGATTGTCTCTTATGTTTTGTCTGTTAAAGATGAAGAAAAAAACACCGTCACAATAAAGCCCTCAGGTGTCATTCGTCCCGATAAAAGCGGTGGTGAATACATTCTTTCCGTTACGTACCAGGACCAGGAACGAATGGGTGTAGAGGCGAACATGGTGAAGAAAAATTTTCATTTCAGACCACCCCGGTTGAAAGCGGTAGCAGCTGATGATGATAAAGCGGTTGCAAAACTCGGCGAATCGGTTGTCCGATTTACGGAAAATGGTTCGTGGTTGTTGTTTAAGAATATCGATCTTACCAAAATCGGTACCGTGCTGTTGTTTGTGGATCCAAGTGGGATAGGCGGAAAACTTACGTTGCGCCTGGGTAGCCCCGGCGGACAAGAGATTGGTTCTGTTTCGATTGCTCAGGTAAAGCGGCCGCAAAAAGCCGGAACGGATCGGAAAGACAATAGCTGGAAAACAGTGGAAATGAAAATGACACCCCGGGAGGGTAATCATGACCTTTACGTTGTT
>DASQMG010000226.1:0-1992 GCA_035645595.1 Flavisolibacter sp.
GTGCATGTGTAGGCGTCCATTAAATTCTTCCAGCTTAGATCGGTCACATCCTTTGCGCCAAAACGTTTGTGTTCTTCAGGCGCGGCATCTGCCGGCACCGTTTCGGGTTGCATAGCGTACAAAACTTCTTTTTGGATCTCTGGCATGTTTACCATTTTGCCTTGTGGTTTTAACCGCGCATAATAAGTGTTTGGAAAGGCTAAAACAATGTGCAGGTGCTTGGAATAAGGCAAATAATTCAAGAATACAAAAATACCGGCAATGTGCAGCCACCAGGCCGTGCGTTCTATAACGGCCAGGGTGCCGGCGGTAAAATTTTCAAAGAGAGGGACTATCATTCCGGATAAAAAAAAATTTGTTTTTACATCGGCAAAATGACCGTACCCTTTTAACTGCAAGGCCTTGTCCGAAGCATTCATGATTAAGAAAAGAGACATTAAAACAATCTCGAAAACTAAAATGTAGGTGCCGTCTCTACGGGGCCATCCGTCTAGCTCCCGCATATTGAGGCGGGGAACCTTTGTAACATTCCTTCGTATCAGGAATATTATTACAGATACAAGCACCAAAACGGCAAGTACCTCAAAAAAGTTAATCACAAACGAATAGAAGCTTCCAAGCGTTGGCGCAAAAAGGCGGTGAGTTCCCAAGGTCCCATCTAAAACAATCTCCAGTATTTCTATGTTGATAATAATAAAGCCCGCATACACAACAAAGTGTAACAGCGCTACTACCGGCTTATCAAACATGCGTTTTTGTCCAAATGCCATCAGCAGCAGGTTACGCCAGCGGTCTGGGTGCGGGCTGAAATGTTCGTCTCTTCCCAGGTTAATGTTCTTCTTTATAAATGACGCTTTCTTTACAAAAATGTAGATAGCCGTTGCTGCCAATAAGATAAATAAAATTTGTTGTACCAGGTGCATGATGTTATTTTAAGCCCTGTAAAAATAGGCCATGAACGAACTTCAAACAAAGACACAGATATTAGAAGGTGAATCGGTAGCGCGCAAGATATTCCGAATGGCGCTCGAGGTTGCAGAGCAAAATATTGGTGAACAAAACCTTGTAATTGCCGGCATTAACGGGAATGGTGAAGTAGTGGCTAAATGCTTAGCAAGTGAGTTAAAAAAGATGTCCTCCTTTGCGACTGAAGTTGTAACCATAGTCATTAATAAAAAAGAGCCCGGCGAAGTTGCCGTTTCCCCAGATATTGTACTGGATAACAAAATCGTTTTGCTTGTTGATGATGTGGCCAATACCGGCCAAACGATGTTTTATGCATTAAAACCTTTTTTGGCCGCCCGCCTTAAGCGGTTGCAGACAGCAGTATTGGTGGAGCGTAGCCACAAACAATTTCCCATACAAACCGATTACACAGGCTTGTCAATTGCCACGACGCTACAGGAACACATAGCTGTAGAGACAGAGGGAGATGAGATAACGGGAGCTTGGTTATATTAATAACATTACATGAACCTACGTGAAGAAAAAAGTAATGGTGAAGGATCGGTTTGTACGAACTTCGATACCTAAACAGGTGTTATGATCCCAGGCAAAATCCAGCTGAGCTTTCTAAATCGCTTCTTTACCTCCGGTTCGCTGGTGTGATTTTTGGGCTAAGAAGGCAAAACAATTCCCGTTCATGAACCGGCTACTAATTATTTCCAACCGTCTGCCTTTTGCAATAGAACAAACCGATGAGGGTGTAGCTATACGCCAAAGCTCAGGCGGACTGGTTTCGGCCATCAAAAGTTATTTTGAGCGTTCAGATAAGCAAAGTGAAGAATATGCTGAGAAGATCTGGATAGGTACAATGGATGGTTCGGAGGAAGAGTGGAAAACCGCGGCTGTACAAAACACGATAACAAACGATTTCCAGATCGAGCCCATTTTCCCGGATAAAAACCAGTACGAAGATTATTACAATGGCTTCTCCAATTCAACCTTGTGGCCCATCTTTCATTATTTTCCTTCGCTGGTGGAGTATAAGAA
>DASQMG010000227.1:0-15794 GCA_035645595.1 Flavisolibacter sp.
TTTTGTGTTGGTAGATAATAGCCCAATCCGTGTTCAAAAAAGTGCCGAATGGTGCCGCCAGGTTGTTGACCAATGTTGGAAAATGAAGCAAAATAGCATTCGTGCAGAAGAACGTTCCGCTGCTGCTGCAGTTTATAATGCTGCCCGTAAAATTTATGATGGAATGATTAAGGAGACTGTTAGATAACAAGGCTTGGGAAAGGATAATGAGACAACCCCGCTGTGTATTGCCCCTGTGCACAGGACTGGAATCGAACTTAAAGTATAAAAGAATGGGCGGCGTCTATCAATGAACTTTTGGCCGGAGTACTCAAGATTAATCTTAGCTAGTTTCTGAAACCATTACCCCGATAGACCTAACCGGAAGGAAACGAAAAAGCCGAACCACGAATACGAACTAACCTTCAACTATTAATTACTGAAAATCAAGCGAAACACTGCGTAAGCAGTATTAAATCTTGTAATAACTGGTTCGACTCACCTCGCTTTCCTCCACTTGTCTCGTAAAACTACGAAGGGTTTGTTCGCGGGTTTATCCGCATTTCTCCGCATTTTCATAGTATGGCCCCATGCATGGACCTTCGTGCATCGAAGGTGGTATCGCTCCATTACGCCAATGGTGTTTCCTACGATGAAAATTCGGTGCTTACAACTTGCCGCTCTAACAAATAACCAGGCTGTACCAACTTGAAAAACAAAACAATTAATCCAAACCCTCTTGAATAATAAAAAGAAAAATCACAAACTTAAACAAACCAAACCCTCTAACGAATAGTCCACATTGTTTTGACTACATACACTTTCGGCGTATAAGCAGTTACGAAACGATATAAACGCATCGCTGATAGTGGTAGCACCTATAAATAATGCCGGAAACCATACATTTCCGGCATTATTCTTTAATCTAGTAAAGCATGCAAGCCAAAGGCAGAAACAAAATCACGGTGACCTTCCCTCACCCTTTCATTCGCTGTTTCTACAAAGCTGCCTGTTATAGCGTCTACAACAGTGCGCAACGGACGCTTCCCTTTGGGTAACTCAATCAGCCCCAACACAGCGTTTGCTACGGTCTGTGGATCCGGTTTGGCAGTTTCAAACAATTGCCCGATACCGACCCCGATCTGCTCGGGTACTTTTGCCAGCTCGCCGTAACCGTTAATTACGCTGCTGTCCGAACCCTGTCCGGCTTTGCCAAATATCTCTGTGGGAAAAGCACCGGGTTGGATTAACGCTACATCAATACCCAAGGGGCGTAATTCGTACCGGAGCCCTTCGCTCAAACCCTCCACGGCAAACTTGGCAGAATTGTAAAACGTCATAAACGGAGAGGAAAAGCGTCCCAGTACACTGGAGGTGTTAATGATCAATCCTTCACCTTGTTTGCGCATATGGGGCAAAACTTGCTTGATGGTGCGCCAGGTACCTTTGAAATGTACGTCGAATAAAAAGTCAACGTCTTCATCTGTGAACGTTTCGGCGATACCGCTGGTGAAGTTGCCTGCGTTGTTGACCAGTACATCAATGCGTCCTTCTGCTGCAATCACCATGTCCACCGCTGCTTTTACAGAAGCAGCGTCCGTAAGTTCAGCTTCTACAACGGTTACGTTGGCCAGGCGTTCCAACTCTGCTGCCTTGGCGGCATTGCGCCCCTTTAGGTCGCGAACGGTGGCGTATATTTTATGGCCCGCTTTAGATAAGGTATGTACATGCAGCCAACCAAAACCGCTGTTTGTGCCCGTGATAAAAATTACTTTCTGTTTCATAAATTGAGTTTACAAAAGGTTTTAAGTTACTTTTGTATACCAAAGGAAAGCCTGTTTCCTTATTCAAAATAGAAGGCACTAAACAGAAACACAGTTACTGAATGGATACGATTAAAGTCCCTACTGCTTTGCAGAGCCAAAAAAAAATTTCAGAAATTTTGAGCGGCATGTCTGCCAGGTGCAAAATGCCTTGCCCCGTAAAGGATGTACTTCATAACACAAGCGACAAATGGTCAACGTTAGTGATGATGGTGCTGGGGCAGGAAAAAACCCTGCGCTTCAATGAGCTGAAAACCGCTGTTTTGGGTATTTCTCAAAAGATGCTTACGGTTACCTTAAAGAACCTTGAGCGTTACGGCCTTATTGAGCGAAAGATGTACCCACAAATTCCACCTAAAGTAGAATACACCATTACGCCAATGGGGGAAGAATACCTCCAACACTTTGTGGTAATGCTGACCTGGGCCTGCAACAATTTAGGTCATATTGCCGCGGTGCAAAAGAAAGTAGACAAACGGAAAACGCCATAATGTTTACTATGAGCAAGGGAGGGGATTATACCATACAATTGAAAACCAAAGTGTAAAGCATTGTACTGCTAATCGCTAGCTTAAACTAACGCTAAGACAGTTGTTTCCTATGCAAAATGAAATGAATAGACCCCTTTGTTCTTGAAGGCATGTTTGTTCTTGAAGGCATGAATGGCCTAAGTAAAATTGCCAGGCTAAATTGAGCACATCTACCTACGGTACACCGAAGGGTCAAATCGGAAGCAGAAATAGACCTAACCGGATTAAAACCAAAAAGTCGAACCACAAATCAAAAGAAATATTCACGTATTATTGGTTGATATTCATTCTAAAAGCTGTGTAAGTATGATTAAATCTTGTAATGACTGGTTGGACTCTTGTCCGGCAAGCTCCACCTTATTCATAGATCTACGAAGGGTTTATTCTTGGGTTTATCTGCACTTCTACCCACTGTTATATTAAGGCCCATGCATGGACCTTCAGTATTTCGAACGTGCTATCGCTCGATTAAGCTAATGCTGTTTACTGGAATGAAAGTTCGGCACTAATCATCTTGTCGTGGTATTCATCAAATTATAAAAAGGGAGGCCCTCTGACCTCCATCGTTTAAAGTTTTTGGTTCCTATGCTTACTACGCACCATCACTACAAGGCTATCATTCTTTAATTTAATTCTTTTAGCAACGCTGCGCTTCCTTCCTCCAAGGCTTTTTTTGCCGCACCATCGGCAGTGCCTTCAAATTTGCCGGCTATCCTCTTTTCAAAACGGGTAGTACCATCTGGTACATTCGACAATAAAAGTTGTGTCTCAATAGTGTAGGACGAGGCTGCAGATGGATCGGCATTTTTTATCGCTTTCAAAAAGCCGCCTATTTTACCTGCTGCCTTTACCTTGGTAAAATTAGTTTCAAGCACCAAATCGCAGTTATACTTTTTTGCTTCTTCGACTGAAGCGATAGTCACTGCTTCTATCTTATCTGCTGTTAATGTGCTCACCAAATATTCCTGTAATTCGGGAGCTTCCAACTGTTCATTTCCGCCTGGCTCCAGTACGCCGATGCGGATCGCTCCCGCTGTCTTGGGGCCTTCGGGGTTTACTTGTTTGATGACTGCTTCTTTATTTTTGTTTCCATACTTTTCCATCAACGAAGCTGCATCCATCTTATCCTGCAGGTCTTCGATACTTTGGGCAAGGGCATAGCCTGCCGGAATTTCAAATAGCATCGAGTCAAGTTTAGCGGTTGAAAATTCTATCGTTTGAAGACTTGTTTCAAACTGGCTTGCCTCGCCGTTACCCATGATCATCGTTTTTTTCTCAATTAACGGAAAGCCCAATTTTCCCTTGCCACTTCTTCTTGTAATAAACCTGTCTTTACAATCAAGTTGGTTGGTGCCCTGTTTCACAGAATTGGTACCGCCGTACCGCACAGGGCAGTTAAACTGGGGCAGATCAATATACCAGCCATCTGTTTTAATGATCATGCTGTCCTTCATCATACAAGCATCAGCAGAAGGTTTAATTTTTTGCGTGGTCCAAATACGGCGGGCGGTAAGGCCATACATTTTTTTTCGTTCTCCTGTATCTGTTATATTATACCACATGGTTACAATGCCTCCTTTCCGCATTGATGTCTTGGCATGGACAGCAACAGGGACATTCTTTGTTGAAGACCTTTCTTCCTCTTCTACCACTTCTTCCCCGTCTTTGGAAAAAGGCTCAACGAAATAAAGCTTCTTCTTATCGTTAATAGTAATAGTGCGCTGCAGGTCGCATTGCTCAATGGTAATAGGGTTATTGGGCATACCGGTATAACCACCACCTTCTGTTCTTTTGCGCATGCCTTTTACGTAAATGGTGGTTTCCGATTTCATGCCCGCCATAGTTGTAGTTTGCTGCACTTTGTATTGTTGTGCTGAAGCTTTTTCACCTATAAGAACAACGGCCAGCATGGTGGCAATTGAAAGAAGAAGGTTATACCTGATTTTCATGACTATAAATTTGAGAACTAATTTATTTTCCTTTTACCCTGGCTAAAACTAAAGGGTGTATAAACTGCGCAAAGCCTTTAATGAACTGGTTTTTATCAATTTACTTTGAACCTACACGGAAACACCAGTGTCGCTAACAAAGCAATTAAATCAAAACACAAAGCCTAAAAAATGAAATCTTCCTTTCCCAATGTGTCTTCACTGTGGCGTTTTGTGAGATTGGTTGAGGCACACCGGTAATTAGGAACACAATTATTTACTTTACTCTGTTTCACAGATCATAAGGGAAAGAAACAGGCCAACGAAACCTAGATCATACGATTTTCAATTCGTGCTGGTGAGCATTGCGACGACAAGAAACAAAAGGAATACTTTTATAATTTATTTCGGTGTTTTGGAACGGCCTTGCTTTTAGTTCAAAGCCATCCATCTTAGGAGTGTTTACGAGTGTGAAGATTCGAACTCTCAATATAAAAAAATTCACTAAGCCCAATTAATCAGGTTGTGGCAAAAGCACTCAGAATTAATCTTAGCTAGTTTCTAAAACTATTACCCCCCTGATAGGCCTAACCGGATAGAAACACAAAGGTTGAACCACAAATAAGAATAAAGCATCACGTATTAGTGGGTGGTAATCATATAAAACATTGAGCTAATGTTATTACATCCTGTAATAACTGGTTCAACTTTCCTCCGGTAAGTTCCACCTTATTCATAGAGCTACAAAGGGTTCTTACGTTTATCAGCACTTTTACGCATTGTTATATCAAGGCCCATGCATGGACCTTTGGTACATCGAAGGTGCTATCGCTGGAGTATGCCACTGGTGTTTCCTGAGATGAGATTTTGCTACTAAACAACTTGTCGCGCAGTTTACAGCGGAACAAAGTTTGCAAGGGTACCAACCACAGGTTCAGCAGTGCCCTGCCAGAGCTTCTACCGGTCAGTCCCGCACTGATATGTAGCATCGCTCACCTTTTAACTGTAGGAGGTAATCTTCATGTCCAAGAGCCGCTTTCATCTGTGCTTCATTTGCTTTGTAATTCTTTTTTAGTTCTCTGCGTTGCCGTGCCTGCCAAAAGCGGCGGATCTCCAATTCGTTTTCTAAGACTAGACCAGGCACCTGGAGGGGCTGGTTCACATCGTCAAGCGCCACCATAGTAAAATAGCTTGTATTGGTATGTTTCATCAAATGGGTTTTTACATTTTCAGAAACTACTTTAATACCAATCACCAGCGATGATTTGCCGACATAGTTGACAGAAGCCATCAGGGAAACAAGTTCACCTACTTGCACGGAGGCGAGAAAATCAACGGTGTCAATCGAAGCCGTTACGCAATATGCATCTGCATGCTTCGCCGCACAGACATAGGCTACCTTGTCCATCAACGACAAAATTACTCCACCATGAATTTTCCCTCCAAAATTGGAGTAAGATGGAACCATTAGTTCTGTTAGTGTGGTTTGGGAATACCCTACCGGCTTATATCCTTCCATGGTCTGTTTTTGCCTAAATTAAATTAGTTCCATTAATTAAGCGGCCAGTGATTTATCATACCTCCTCTTTTCCGATGGCACATTAAACCAAAGAAAGTTTATGGTTTGGGCAATGCCAACTTAAAATATGTACCGGAGAAATTCATAGAACAAGGAGAGATACTTAACGGGATTAAAATTAAAAAGTCGAACCGCACATGTTTCTGATACAACAACCATTACTAATTGACAATTAAGCAGACGATTGTGTAAGCATTATTAAATCCAGTAATAACTGGTTCAACTCCTCAGGTAAGCTTCAGGTGATACGTAAAAAGGCTAAGGGTTTGGTCACAACTTTTTCATTCGTTAATGGGAAGCTTTCTATTGCACAAAGCAGTAATATCGATATAGCCGATTTAGTACTTCAATTCATCTAATCTACGATGTACCGAAGATTTAGATACTCGATCATGCAAATGATGCAGGGTTGAATAAGTAGTGTTGGCTTTTTGACATACATAAATACCCGCCTTGTTTATTTTGGGCAGTTATGGAATGGAACGAGCTAAATAAATTTTAATAATACTTATTACAGAGCTCAATTCCGGCTAAGCTGTTTTTGGCATGGTTAACAGCAAACTTTTTAAATAGCAAGTTCTCATTGATTTTGGTTCCTATATTCTTTCAGTTTTATTTTGTTTTGCCTTGTCGGGATGTACTCGTAAATGTTCCTGGAGTTATCCTATGATACTTCATTGCTTCCTGTCAGTATAAAAGTTGTGGGAAAAGATTTGGAGGTTAGTTCGTTGGGATCGGTATTTTTTGAGTTACCTCTTTTATAATAAGCGGCGTATTCAGGCAGGTAGTCTTTTGTTATAACTGGATCGATATTTTGCCCTGTTTTACAGGAGTTTGTATTGCATTTTAAGTTAAACCAGGGCGAGATAAAAATTACGGCTTTTGGTGATGGTACTTAAAGTCCCATGCAGGCATGGACCGTTGATACGGCTGCACTATCACTATTAAAATAACTGTAATCGTTGTGTGCATGCCCGTACCCCTCACACATCCAAAGTTTATACGACGAAACACAATAAAATGACCAAACAAACAGCAATAGATAAACATTCAAAAAAGCTAAGACTATGAACATTGAAGTAACTGGTTGCATAACTGTTTTGAGAGACATCAAAACGGTATTTGACTTTATTGCTAACCTGGAAAATGACAAACTTTGGAGAAAGGAGATAAATTCCACCATAATGACTGCAAAGCCTCAGGTCAATGTACAAGCAATAGAAAATTCCTATTTATCAAAGCGAACCCCTAATCACACCCTGAACCTTATATGCACAGCGTATATTGAAAACAAGCAAATAGTCTATCAAACTTTGCCAGACTCAAACTTCTTTTTAAAAAGCAACCGACAGGTAGAAGCCATTTCACAAAACGAAACAAGAGTACTATACGGTATAACGTTTGACAAAAAAATTGTTAAACACGGATTAGGTTTCAACTTGCCGGCATTTATCATTTACGTAGTAGCTAAGGCAGACATGAAAAAATACCTTACTAAATTTAAGACCATTATTGAAACGAATAATGCATAAAGCGGAAATAAGAAAATGCCGGCACCAGACAGTAAATAGAGGTAATATTACATGACCGGGATCGATGAGAAAACATCAAGGTTGTATTCAATGTAAGATAGGTAAGTCAGACTATTCCGACAAAACGGGTAAAAGAATAAATACGGGAGCAGTTAATTTTCCGCTCTTCGTCTGATGGTATTACCGTGGAAATATTGCTGCTGAACGTTTATAGTAATTGGAACCCTTTTGGGGAATTGAAGAAATGCTGACATGTATATAAAGCTTAATCAAAGAAAATTATGAAAAAGATTGCAGCCTGTTTAATGATCCTTTTGGCAATGAGTGATTATGATGGATTGTTTGCTCAACCAATGGCGCAAGCTGAAGAGAAGACCTACAAAAATCCGCTGCCGGTGGTGTTTGGAGACCCTTATGTATTGTATGTAAAAGCGGATAAGTATTACATGTATGGAACAGGTGGTGCCCGAAACGGTTTTGCAGCTTATTCCTCCGCCGATTTAGTGAATTGGAAAAGTGAAGGGCAGGTATGGTTTGCCAGCAGTGAGAAAGGATGGAGCGATAGCAGCGCCGGATGGGATGGTGCCTACTGGGCGCCAGAGGTATATGAAGTAAAAGGAAAGTTTTATATGTTTTACAGTGCGCAATGGAAAGTGAACCCAAAGGGGGAATATGAGAACTTTCGCATTGGTGTTGCCGTTGGGGATAGACCTACAGGGCCCTTTATTAATATAACTGATAAGCCGGTTTTTGATCCCGGCTATCCTGTTATTGATGCCAACGTGCTCTTTGATAAAGATGGCAGGTTGTACCTGTATTATTCGCGTTGTGCTTACAAACATCCAGTGAAAAGTGAAGTAGCAGCGTGGGCAAAGAGCAAAGGTTGGTTTAAGGAGATTGAAGAAAGCTGGGTTTATGGAGTGGAACTAAAACCGGATTTTAGCGGCGTCATTGGTGAGCCTGTATTGTTATTACGTCCGCCTGTTTCCATGAAGGACAAGCAGGCAGAATGGGAAAGCCGTTCTGTTACATCAAAAGAAGTTAACAGGCGGTGGACGGAAGGTTCGGTGACCTTTCGAAAAGGAGATACTTACTACATAATGTATTCTGCAAATTATTTTGGCGGAAAAAATTATGCGGTTGGTTACGGCACTTCAAAAAGCCCGCTGGGTCCATTTAAAAAAGCGAGTAATAATCCGATACTTGAAAAAAATGTTGACAAAGGCGGGATCGTTACAGGTACGGGGCACAATAGCATTACCTACTCACCCGATGGCAAAGAAATGTTTTGCGTCTATCATGGCAGAACTACTGCAACCGGGGATGAGCGTGTGGTATTTGTGGATCGGATGAAAATCTTAAAAGACGGACAACTGGTAGTTGAAGGTCCGAATACTAAGCCACAACCCTTGCCATCAGGAATAAGGAAGAAATAATACGGGTTTTGCCCTTATTTGATCATTTATTGGAGAACCCATTGTTGTCAGTACCGGAGTTTGAAATACTGCACCTTCACTTATTTCCCGGACATAATTATAGTTACCTGGTTAAAGTCATATTTCAGAGTCCGTATTGCAGCCAAACCCCTCAGGCGTTTGTTGCTGTCCTCGAAATCATTCCACATCTGATCATAAGTTTCTCGTTAATACAATCAGGTGTTCTGCCTGAATGCCTTTTTCATAAATTGGTTCAGGATAGTTATCCAAAAAGAAATTTTTTATTATGCCGGTCATTTCAAATTCTTTCGTTTGGTACAGGTGCAGTTGTCCGGCACTTGAATTTGCAGTCGCTATACAGATTGAACTATAATTTTCTTTTCTTGCTGTTTCAATGGCAAAGTCTAACAGCAACTTACCCACTCCTTTGCCCTGAAATTCACCCTTAACAGCAATGTTCTTTATTTCAGCAGCGTGCGCAGATACTGGAAACAACACCAATGTGCCTATGATATTTAGATTTAGAGTAGCAACAAAAACTTTGGACTGTGCTACATACCTATCAATCATTTCTTTGGAGGGGTCGGCCAGCAGCAGTAAGTCATAAGGTATGTTTTCATTATCGTCCAGTTGTCTAATCGATACATCAAATAGTTTAAAGGGCATAGCCGGGTGATTTACTAACTTTTATTGCTGGTAATGACGGCCAACAACTTGTTTTTGGTGTCACAGCTTTTTATAAAAATGAATTAAATAAGGGTTATAAAAATCTAAAAATAATAGACGGAAAAGATGCGCCGCTAAATACACAAAGATAAAGTATCAGTTAAGCGAGGTCCAAAGCTATTTACTGCAGGCAGCAACTCATTGTTATCTCCAATAAACGACAATATAAGCCGGCGAAAAACGAAATGGCACAATTAATAAAAAAGCTTTTTCAAATCATCCATGTAGCTCCGGGAAACATTGAGGCTTTTATCATTCTTTAAAACCACCTGTACAGAGTAACCATCGCGATGTACTTCTTTTATAAAATTAATATTGACAATGTACGACCGGTGAATACGCATAAAAACCTTCGGGTTCATACGTTGTTCCAAAACGCCGATACCGTAATTGCTTAAGTATGTTTTTGCTTCCGTGTAAATGCGGGTATAGTCTTTCTCCGCTTCAAAAAAAGCTATATCCTCCACGTTAAGGTTTACAAACTTGTTTCCGCTTTCTACCAGGATGCGGGTGGGTGCGTGGCCGGTATATTCGTCGGCTATCTTTTGTGCTTTGGCAAAGGCCTCCGGCATACGGAAAGGTAGTTTGGTGATAGCCTGGTTAAAGCGCTCCGCCGTGTAGGGTTTTAGAAGATAATCCACGGCGTTGTTGTCAAAGGCCCTAAGAGCATACTGGTCATAAGCCGTGGTAAAAATGATCTGCGGCGTATGAATCACTTGCTGTACCACCTGAAACCCGCTAAGCCCCGGCATTTTAATATCAAGAAATACAAGATCAGGCTCCAGGCTGTTAATTTTCTGTACTGCTTCCAGCCCATTCTCGCACTCGCCGGTTATTGTAAAATCCGGCAGCGGTTCCAGGTATTCCCGTATCAACGAACGGGCAGCACTTTCGTCATCAATAATTAAAACTTTTCTCATACAGAATCAGGATGCGGGAATTTTAAATGAAAAACAAAGGCCGTCTGATATTCTTTCTACCTGTAAAGGCGCATTGTATAAATACAACAGCCGTTTAGCTGTGTTTTTTAAGCCCACGCCTTTGCTCAACATCGCATCCGGGTTGCCGGCATAACCAACACCGGTATCGCAGACGGCCACATAAACAAACCCGTTGTTGTACTTGCAGCTTACGGTTACAATGCCGCCCTGTATGTTCGGACCAATGCCATGCTCAATGGCGTTTTCAATTAACGGCTGCAGAATAAGCGAAGGCACCTGTGTCGGCAAAGCCCGCTGGTCAATATCATAGGTAACAACAAGGCGCTTGCCCAGCCGGTGTTGCTCTAAAGCCAGCCATGTTTTTACAAAAGTAATTTCCTCTTCTAGCGCTACAGTTTGCCGTTCGCTTACCCGCAATGCATACCGAAAGGTGTCAGCTAACTGCGCAATAAGCACCCTCGTTTTTTCGAGCGAGGAGGGAACCGAAGCACTGATGGAATTAAGGGTATTAAATAGAAAGTGGGGTTCAATCTGTGCTTTTAACGCTGTGATTTCGCTTTGGTAAGCCAGCTCTTTTAAGGCTTGTTCTTTTTTTGTTTGCTCTTTAATATGCAGGTAAAAGTTATACGCATGAAAAAGCGCAAAGTGAGAAAAGTAAGCCATCATAAGGTTGTAGATGTCAGATACCACCGAATTCCAGGGATAGGGTTTATGTAGTCCGGCGGTAATGAAGAAATGAATGGAAAAAAGACCCGTAATGGTGTACAAAGCAGAAGCGGGCAGGTGCAATACTATTTTTTTGTAGTGCGACAGATTTTTAAGTTTTATAAAGAAAAACCACCAGAAGGGCAATAAATAAACAGCTTTTATAGTGATAACGACTGCCTGAATTTTTAAAAAATTTCCCAGGGTCATAAAGGCAGGATCATTAAATCGGCCAGTAACACTAAAAATCGTGAACAGCAAAAGAGGCCAGCTAATGTGGAACAGGAACCAGGCAGCCGCTTCGCCTATCCTAAACCCCGGATATACTCTTGTGCGAAAAAACGCTTTCATTCGATGCGGTAAAGATAACACTTGTGTGAGTGCAGGCCCATCTTCAGGCGTCTTCATAATAGAAGTTGTAGTCATGTGCATGTGTGTATTTGCGAATGGCTTTCGATAGTTGTTGTTACAAAAGCTGCGGGTTTACCAGGGGCATCTTTTAGAACAAATCTGTTTCATAAAGCAGAGTGATTTCCCATGTTTTTTTCAGACACTTGCTAAATATCCTGTCGGTGGGAGAACAAAATAATCTAGCCCGGTTGCCTTCCTGCCAAGAATTTTTTAGTGAAATAAAATGCGTTCAAGGTTTTATTGAAGTTCGGTTTATCATTCATTGTTGGCAAGCTTTACCGACGGACCGCAATAGGCGGCGACGAATGTCGAATTTAAAATAAACAGGTAGTGGAAAGGAGAGGAAGCCTTATATAAGATAGCGACGAATGATTTTTCCTGTACCTCACTGTAGTATCAGGTTTGATGCTGGCGAAATACCATGAATGGTTAGAGCCGGGAGAACTGTAAAAAACATGGAGGAAACCACGCTTGCAACCTGTAAAAAACTGTCAGGAGTATTAATGATAAAATACCATTCATCGGGGCATATGTCAGTTGGAGGAATATCGTGTACCAATATCGTGCGGGTGTATCAATTTTATCAAAGGCAACAACATGTCGTCACTTTTAAAAATCTCCTCATGGGTTCTACATTTTCCTGTGTTAGTTTTATCTGCCTCCTGGCATTTGCCTGCACAAAAGATAAACCCCCGGCTGTTCCGGCAGAAGTACCTGTCACAAAGACCATAGCTTATAGGGTCTATGCCGGCACGGATTATACCGCTTCGTTTTACGATAATGCAAAAGGACAACTGGAGTTGACCATAGCAAAAATTTTCGATAACGGAAGTACCACCCAGGTACTTTGGGATACAGTTTTCACCTGGCGGAACCTTGCTGCTTATCCAACATTTCAAAACAAAATAGATATTGTAAAAGAATTTTCGGTACAGGACAGCAAGGAAAAAATACACGTATCCTATGTGCGTAAATACAACTTTAATGGCAGGGTATCGCAAATGGCAATAGGCACTCCTGCACCCGATGGTAATGCCCCGGTAACTTATACTGTGAATATGTAATGGTTTATGATGAGTTCAGCAGCCAGTGGCTTAATCTTAATTTAATATCTGGTTTAATGGAAAGAAAGGTGATTCTATACATCGCTGCAAGTTTAGATGGCTACATTGCCAAACCCGGTGATGACCTTAGTTTCCTTTCTGTTGTTGAGCAGGAGGGAGAAGACTATGGCTACGCCGAGTTTATAAAAACGATTGACACTGTTATTGTAGGTCGTCGAACTTATGAAAAAGTGCTTTCAATGGGTTTCGACTTTCCACACGCAAATAAAGATTCATACATCGTTACAAGAACGCCAAGGCCAGATTCGGGGTCAGTAAAATTCTATACAGGTAGCTTGAAAGACCTTGTTTTGAAGCTTAAAAGTCAAAAGGGGAAAAATATATTTGTTGATGGCGGCGCAGAAATCGTAAACGAACTATTGAAGGATGCCTTAATTGATGAATTTATTATTTCAATACTTCCGGTACTTACTGGTGATGGCATAAAACTTTTTAAGGATGGGCGGCCAGAACAAAACTTGCAGCTTCTAACTGCAAAACAATTTGACACAGGGCTAACACAACTTCATTACAAACTTGCAAAGTCGCCAGTTTAAGCCCCTGTCATTGGTTCCCGTAACTACCAGTATGGCGGCTGCTGCTTCCGGCATTGGATCATTTCATTCTACTCAGTTGGCCCTTACAACGCTTTAAGTATGAAGAAAGGCACTAAATTAAAAAGACTCAATATGGATTTGACATTCTTACGCAGACCAAAGCAAAAAATCTATCAGGCCGGCCGCCTGTTGTGTCTTAGTTTTTTGTCAATTGTGGTTCAGGCACAAAGCCCTTCTAAAAGCCTTGACCTTATGTTAGCACGGTTGTCAGCTATCACCAGCCGCCTGCCTGCGAACATTCATGAGGCATATATTCAGTATGGTTCTTCCTCACCCGCATTGTTTGACAGCATTGCAGACCTATTTTCAAAAGGAGCAAAAGAACTGGCTGATATGGCTGGTCAACGCAGCGGTAAACTGAATGCTTATGCCGGTTATAATAATCCGGAAGCCTTGCCGTTTGTGCGGCTACCTGTGCATCCCAAACTGGATGATTTCTTTCTGGCACAGGGGTACAAAATTGAAGCACTGGATCGTGCTATGAATCAATTTCTAAAGAGACCGGACAAAGCAGCTTATGTACGCCAGGGCTATGTAAGCGCATGGGATTCTGCCTACCAAAAACGGGTGCAGTCATTGCGTATTTATAGCGCTGGGTTGTTAAAGCAGGTAAAGGCCGAACTGGCTTTTCTTGCTACCCACGAACAGCTACTGAAAAGCAGTAAGGAAGAAGTAAGAGTTGATTATCTGGAACGCTACCTCACTGTGCTGGGCAGGTTGGTGAACTGGAACAATACACTACGCAAAGTGGTGGGTGCAGACGGAGCAGAGATAGTTGGGTTTTGCAAACAGTACCCGGCCACATGTGACAGGTACGCCAGGCCATGAAGAAGCGAAGAATATCGTTTGACAGACGGTTTCTATTACAACCTATATCGTTGGGCAGGTATGTACTTAAGGAAGAAAGTGATTATTGGTATTAAGCGAGTAAGAGTGATTAGATGGTTTAACATTGGCATCTTAACCCGACGAACGACATTATAACCCGATGAAATTTATTGAAACAGGTACATGTAAAAATAGTTTTGCAATGAATTGTTTCGAATGTTTAGTGCCGGCATTCCGCCGCTATGGAAAACCGATGTATAGCAGCAGCCCGGTGAAAATCTTCCGGTTTTTTTATGGTCCGCCAGGCAGTAATCTCTTGCAAAAGCCTCACCTAAAAAGGCTACAAAAAATGAGGTGGGTAGTATAGCAAAACAGTAAAGCTTTAGGTTGAGTTATACTGCTTGGTGACACAAAAAATGCGTAGCGATGCAAGGGGTTATTTATGGGATACATACGGCCAGTAGCTAAACCAGAATTGTGACGCAGGCTGTGGAGGAAAAATTAGGAGCGTTTCAATACAACCTTGTTTACAACCATTATTGCAACAACAAAAAATTTATTTATGCGCAACAGTTTTCGCCTTTCTTTTATCAGTGCACTTATTATCACGCTACCTGCTTTTACCAATGACGTGCTGCAGCAGCTTGCCATTGATGAAAGGGCGGCTAAAGAAGCCATTAAAGACAATTTTATTCGGGGTGGCTTGTATTTCCCTGACAACAATACCATTAAGACTATTGCGCTTGCTAAGCAGGCAACTACTGTATCGGCGTTAGGAGGATACATTAAACAATACATCCATTCAGCTGAGTTTGCCCAAGCATATGACATAGAACGAAAGCTGGCAGTGCCTGCCGGTAAAGCCGATGTAAAAGAATTGATTAAGATGAGGCTCAAAGAAATAGACCGGGAAATCACGACAACGGAAGAAAATTTGAAAACAAGCAATGGAGATTTCCGGAAGCTTCACGAGTTGTCGATTGCTTCACTAAAAGACGAGAAAAAAGCCTTGCAGGATCCAAAAAATTTAAAGTATACCGACTATGTAGAAAACCTGCTGGAGGCGCAGAACGAGCAGGAAGAGCAAACCCACCTACAAGCAAAAGCTTACAGTGAAGATTACCCGTCAACGGTGAATGAATTGGTGAAAAAGCGGCTTGGTGAATTTTTGGCTTTAACTGCGGGTATCAATTTTAACACACAACTGGTGCAGCAGGGAAAGTTCAGGGTGTTTGCCGATCCGGTGCTGGAAGCCAAAGACGGTAATTGGAAAAAATGTTTTCGTGCCGGACCTGCAACAATCAATGCGGCAAGAAAATATGCACAGCAATGGTTGCAAGAGTTAGAAAGCAAAAAAGAAAGTTTGTTCTGACAGCAAAAAACCCAATGCATCTCCGCAAAGATTTGCTACATCGCCATAGCATTTTCCTTCAATGTGGCAACTTCTGTGAACCAGAAGTAGCGACAGCCTTAGCCGGTACAAGCACTCGATTTATTACCATAATAAACACCTTAAAAAATGAAAAAAATGAGTTTCTTCCTTAGTATTCTTACCGTCGCTATTTTATCATGCAGCAAAGGCGACAAGCCAGGAACTGATGACACCGATTTATATGCAGATGCACCTCGCAGTGAACTCCCGGCAGAAATTTCTCC
>DASQMG010000228.1:0-4510 GCA_035645595.1 Flavisolibacter sp.
TATTTTACAAAATCATCATAGCTGATAACTTCCGCTTTAATAAATCCTTTTTCAAAATCGGTATGAATAACAGAAGCTGCCTGAGGGGCTTTCCATCCTTCATGAATCGTCCAGGCGCGTACTTCCTGCACACCCGCAGTAAAGTAAGTTTGAAGGTTTAATAGTTTGTAGGCCGAATGTATAAGACGATCAAGCGCTGGTTCTTTCATGCCGTATTCATCCATGAATAACTCCTTGTCTTCCGGGGCTTCCATTTCAGAGATTTGCGCTTCAATGTTGTTGTTCATTACAATCACCTGGGCATCTTCACCCTTCACGGCTTCTTTCAACATTTCCGAAAATTTATTACCGGTGTGCATGCTGGCTTCGTCAACGTTGGCTACATATAAAACCGGTTTAGCTGTAAGCAAAAACAGGTCTGCAATGGCTACTGATTCTTCTTTAGATAACTCCAGTGACCGGATGCTTTTACCTTGTTCCAGGTGGTTTTTGCAGCGTTGCAGCACTTCCAGCTCCGCCTTCGCTTTGGGATCAAGTTTCGCCAGTTTTTCAGAACGGCTGGCTTTTTTCTCTACGCTCTCTAAATCTTTCAGCTGTAATTCGGTATCGATAATTTCTTTGTCGCTTACAGGATTAATGGCACCCTCGTCACGCAAAACATTTTCATCTTCAAAACAACGGACCACATGGATCACGGCATCCACTTCGCGAATGTTTCCCAGGAATTTGTTGCCTAATCCTTCGCCTTTGCTGGCGCCACGCACCAGGCCGGCAATGTCAACGATCTCAATTTGGGTTGGAACAATGCGGTTGGGCTGAACCAGTTCTGCCAGCTTGTTTAATCTGGCATCGGGTACATCAACCAAACCTATGTTTGGGTCGATAGTACAGAACCGGTAATTGCTCGCCTGCGCTTTGGCGCTGTTGCTAACTGCATTAAAAAGAGTTGATTTACCAACGTTGGGAAGTCCTACGATACCTGCTTGTAAAGCCATGTTGTTGAAGTTTGCAGTAAGCGCTAAGCAGTCGGAGCCTTTATTGCTGACTGCTTAGCGCCTACTCTAATTTTAGGGCGGCAAAGATAAGGAGTTGAGTTTGGCCATTTCTAAACGAAACCTTTAACTTCAAACCGGAAAGAAATCCGTCACCGCAAATTTAAAATTGTATGGCGCTAAGCAGGATCTGGTCGGCCTTTGTAATCATAGCAATTATAGTAGCGGCCTTTCATTGGCTTGTGGAGGGCAATGAAGTGATTTTTAACCGCATGGTGGTGGGCAAGGCCGATGATTCGTATCCTTATGTATTAACAGGGCATGATGGTGATACAACTGCTGCTGCAAGGGCTTCCTTTGTAAATTCGATAAAACCGTACGGTTTTACAAAGCGGGATTCGGCAAAAGATTTCCGCTATATCATTACCGACAGTCCATCGTCTGACACAGTAAAAGCATTACGTAAGTTGGTGCCTGAAGCTGCTGTATATACATACGCCTATGTAAAAGCTATCGGCATGAAGCCGGTTGATGGTATAATTGAAACCTGCAAATCGGCAGTAAATATTTGTATCGGGCTCATAGGTATTATGGCCTTGTTCATGGGCTTTATGTCAATAGCGGAAAGGGCAGGGGGCATAAGGGTTTTATCTAAAATTATTGGTCCGTTTTTTAGCCGGCTTTTTCCTGGTGTACCAAAAGACCATCCTGCCAATGGCCACATGATGATGAATTTTTCTGCCAATTTATTGGGACTTGATAATGCCGCAACTCCATTTGGCTTGAAAGCTATGGAAAGCCTGCAGCAACTGAACCCAAACAAAGAAGTAGCCACCGATGCGCAACTCATGTTTTTGTGTTTACATGCTTCCGGTTTAACCTTAATCCCGGTCAGCATTATAGCGGCAAGGGCTGCATTAAGAGCAGGCAATCCTACCGACATATTTCTGCCCTGCATGATCGCCACTTTTGTGGCAACCATTGCCGCCATGTTCGTGGTATCATTTAAGCAAAAAATCAATGTTTTTCAGCCAGTGATTTTAGCCTGGGTAGGTGGTGTATCGGCCATTGTTACGCTTCTCGTTATCTATCTTACTTCTCTCAATTCCGACCGGGTGCAGGTTGTTTCCGGCATCATGGGCAACGGGATTTTGCTCCTTATACTTTTGCTGATCGTGGTTGGGGCCGTATATAAAAAAATCAATGTGTTCGATGCTTTTATTGATGGTGCAAAAGGCGGCTTTGAAACGGCAGTACGCATTATACCTTACCTGGTTGGAATGTTGGTGGCCATTAGCATGTTGCGTACCAGTGGCACCTTTGATGTGGTGATCAATGGCATTAAATATGTTTTTGCTGCATTGGGTGCCGATACTAAATTCATTGATGGCTTGCCCACTGCGCTCATTAAACCACTAAGCGGCAGCGGCGCAAGAGGAATGATGATTGACACCATGAAGACCTTTGGGCCTGATTCCTTTGCAGGACGCCTGGCCTGCGTTTTACAAGGGTCAAGCGATACCACGTTTTATGTTATTGCAGTTTATTTTGGTGCGGTAGGCATAAAGAATACCCGGTATGCGGTAGGAGCCATGCTGCTGGCTGACCTGGTAGGAATAATTACAGCAATATTGTTATGTTATTTATTTTTTGGGTAATAATATTAATGCGCCGCCTTACAATTAAAATTCTAGTAAAGAAATTTTTCCATCCATAGTTGTTACTACTAACTGATTGCTGGCAATAGGGAGCAGGTTAGTCACCAATCCATTTGACGTTTTATGTTTCCATAAGACTTTTCCACTATGCCTGTCCAATGCAACAGTTACACCGGACTGTGTAGGGACAAAAACAACTTTGTTATTTTCAACAATAGCAGTCGGGCAAATTTCGTAGCCGAGAGCAACATCACTTTTCCAAATTGACAGCATATCATTGGCGGTTGTAGAAATGCCATGCACATTGCCTTCCATTGTTTTTACAAATACAACCGTACTATCATTTGAAAGCCCCATTGATTCCCGCACTCTTATGTCTGGCATTTGCTTTCTCCAGATAACGTTTCCTGTAGTTGCGTTTAATGCAGTCATGAATCTATCAGGTGCAACAATGAAGACACGATCGTTTGTTGCTACAGGAAAACAGGCAGCAGGGGAAAACATCCTGTTGGAGCTCTCGTTATTCCATTTCCAGACTAAATCACCATTGCTTATGTCAAGACAATAAAAATCATTATCCCAGCAGCCGAAATAAATTTTGTTGTTGTAGATAAGCGGCTTGGTAACCACGAAACCTTTTACATCTGTAAAATCCCACTTAAGCTTTCCTGTTTTTATATTGATAGCTCTGAAATGACCATCAGATGCTCCTATATAAACCGTGTTCTGAGAAATTACGGGATTACCCAATACCGCTTTGCCGGTTTGTAGTTTCCAAAGAAGCTTTCCCGTTTTAGCAGCAAGCGCATAAATAGTGTTATCAGAAGAACCCGCAATTACTATCTTGTCTTTTACAACTGGTATTGAATAGATTTTGCCGTTAGTTTTAAACTTCCATGCAGGCTTTCCATTGATTTTCTTTAACGCTAAAATTTCTCCATTGGTATTTGTAGTGTATACCAGGTCCTTCTCAAAGGCAGTACCGGAGCCGATATCACTGTTATCCTGATAATTCCATTTTTCATTTACATTCGAAAAACTATCATTCACTGCGTAAGAAGGACGTGTATAATGACCCTTCTGATTTTTGTAATTGTGATCTTTCAGCTCTATTGTTACCCATGCCGGTTTGGTTTCTATAGCAGGAATTCTTTCCCTGTAAGAAACAATATTATTTACAATGGTTACAATATTATAACCGCCAACTGCCGCTTTTGCACGGAGGTTTGACCGACCCATGAAGCCGGTTATCCCTTCAAAGTTTAGTGTACGGTTTGCGTGACCATGGCCACAAAGAATGAGCTGTATATTCTTTTGTTTCAGCCTGTCTATTGCTTCAAACCAATTATTGAGTGAAAGATCTTGCGGGTAATGATTTACAAAGATCAGCGGTGTGGTATCGCTAACGGTTTTCAGTACCGAATCGAGCCATACAATATTTTCACGGGGAATTTGCCCGGGGCCCATGCGCATGTTAGGGCCGCAATGAGTGCCTAAAAATATATAGTTGCCTGCCTTGAAATAAAATGTTTCATTTCCAAAAACGTTTTTGAAACTATTGGCCCCGCTTTCCGACCAGTTACCATCATGGTTGCCGGGAACAATATACCAGGGTTTAGTCAGGCTATCTAATATCTGTTTCGCCAACAGTAACTCATTATCGTCACCAAATTCTGTAATGTCGCCCGAAATAACAACGAATTGCACCGAGTCGTTTTCATTAATGTCTTTTACGGTTCTTCTTAAATCTTCAGCGCCTGTGGCACTGCCTATGTGCGTGTCTGAAAGATGCACGAAGGTTAGTGGTGTTTGACCATAGGAAAGTGACCTTGCCATTGTAAGCACCAGTAAGAAAAAGAG
>DASQMG010000229.1:0-7098 GCA_035645595.1 Flavisolibacter sp.
GGCGGCAATCTTCTTTTTTACAACACTAACAACAATGCAGCGTTGACAGTTCAGCAAAACGGATACATTGGTGTGGGCCTGAGCAATCCGGCAACGCTTTTTACCAATACAGCGAGCAATATTCTCGGCGGCTCAGGTACAGGCCTTGGCTTAGGCTCCATGGCCTGGCAAACAAATGGCGGTGGCTTTGTGCACGGAATTTACAACCAAAACACAGCTTATAATGCTAATGGGCTGGTGGTGAAAATCGCCGGCACAGCGGCCAGCAACCGCATTCTTGATTTAGCAACAGGAGCAACACAAGATGCACCCGGAACCTCGTTGCTGGTGGTGCAGGGCGACGGCAACGTGGGCATCGGCACGGGCTCGCCGGCGCAAAAGCTGGACGTACAGGGAAACATTGCTGCCAGCGGAAATTTTGTAATGGGCGTGCAATACGTATCCAGCGCTCACTCGATACCCAGCAACGGCAACATCTCTGCTACCTGCCAGTGCCCGGCCGGCACGAAGGTAATTGGCGGAGGCGGCGGACATAGCGGGTTCACACCAAGTCAAAGTGATATCAAAGTAAATTTTACGGGGCCGCAGGCCAACGGGTCGGGCTGGCAGGTGCTTGCCAACAACACGTCAAATTCAACCCGGCAGATAGATGTTTGGGCCATCTGTGCACGTGTTCAGTAGGCTTTTTTTCCTTTTTACAACACATCTTTCCATGAAGCTGCAAAATGGATTGGCTTTGGTAACAGCATTAAAGCCGGTGTATCATTACTGGCAAAAACACATTTTCCTGTTGTCCTTTTTCTTTAGAATGCCAACCAGGCTTTTGTGTACAGGACGTAGCAGCATTCTTTTCCCAATTGGTACAGGCGAGGCGCAGATTTTTAACCCGTTGGCTACACCCGCCCCACGCCGGTGCAGCCAAGGCGGTGAAAGAGTAACATGCAATTATTGAAAAACAAGCGGGGAAGATTAGCGGCCGGTATTGGAGTTGTCCAACCTGAAGAAAACAATTAGCCAGGAGCGGAATAAGCCGATGTTATGGCCAAAAACCTGTACCAAAAACGGCCCCTCACAACATATCCCAATTTACCTTTCTTATGCAGATGAATAAAACAGATGCCGTATTACTGCTTCCAACAGACCGTGGTACAAAAATCATTTTAGTGAACACGCTGATTCGGGTGGAAGCTATAAGTAACTATAGTAAGCTTTATTTTAGTAATGGCTCAACCTTAGTTGTTGCAAGAGTGCTTCGCAGGTTTGAAGTCTCATTAATGGCTGGCCATTTCTTACGCATCCATCGTTCGCACCTGGTTAACAAGTTGTGGCTTCGTTCGCTTGATTATAATGATGGTTGCCGTGTCTCACTGCAAAATGGCGATGTGCTACCTGTTTCCAGAAGACGTGTAAAAAGCCTGGTGGTGAACGCCGGGAGTACCTCTGCTGCCCCCGAAGCTCCTTACACTTAAATTAATCTTGATAACAAGAACAGTAATACTTTCCGTTGTTTGGTAAAGCCGCCGCTGTTACAATAGAAGCTTTACTGCCAACCTGAGAAAGCTGTGACAAAGGAAATTAAAAGCGTTACGAATTATTTATCGCTGTACCCAGTTAGTACTCAAATTGTATCTTCCAATGAACAATAGTACATGGCCACAATTAATAACCTGCAACTACTCAGGCAATCCATTGAACGGTTTGTGAAATTGCCCGACAGCGATTGGAATTTGTTGCTCCCGCATATTCAACTGAAAGGCTTAAAAAAGCACCAATTGTTTGCAAAGGAAGGTAGGCAGGCAAGTGATGTTGCCTTTGTAATTGACGGCACCTTCCGGCATTTTTACACCAGGGATGGTGAGGAGAAGACTACCTATTTTTACTTTCCCGATGATTTAATGTGTTCTTATTTCAGCTGCATTTCGGGCAAACCTTCGCTGATTACACTACAAGCTTTAACTGATTCCTCCTTCTTGTGTTTTCCTTATAAAGTACTTTTGGATCTATACCAGCAAAGCCATGCCTGGCAAACCTTTGGACGGCTGATTGCCGAATACATTGCCACCGGATTGGAGGAGCGAATGGTAGGCCTGTTGTTACAAAGCCCGGAGAGCCGTTACCGGGAGTTGCTCACAGGGACAAAGAAAAAAATTATTGAACGGATACCGCAGCAATACATTGCCAGCTATCTTGGTATCACACCAGTGAGCATGAGCCGCATCCGGGCCCGCCTTACGGCAAAGTAGTAGGAATCATTTTCTTTTCCAGGCTACCTAAATGCGTGTCCTTAAAATCCGAGGCGTACTTCAACCCATAACCCCAAATGCGGTCGAAGGATGCATGAGCAAAAAGGAGAATACCGATCGATAACAGAACTTCCAACTTAAAATAATAGCCTGCGGCAGTTAGTAAAATGGCGATACCCTTATGGTGAAAAAAATTGTATATAAATGCACCTGTTCTTGCATTTACCAAATAGCCGAGCATGCTAATATCAGGTGAAAAAAATAAAAGGATCCATATCCATACTGTTAACCCAAGTGAGTGCTGGTAAAGAAAGTAAATAGCGATGAGGGTCATAGCAGCTTCTTCTAATTTCAATAGTGCTTTCATTGCTCTTATTTTTCACCAAAACTATTCTGGTAAAAACTGCAGGCACTTAACAATGGATAAGAAATCTTTGTTTAGGAAATGGGGTTCTAGATAGCAACCTGTGTCTTAACGATTGTTTTATCTGCACAGCATGAAACCAGTTTTGGCTTTGCTACTACACTGGGAGTAAGGCCTTGTTGTTTTCTTTTCCCTTGAACGGCCGGCTACCGAAAATCCTTTAATTTTTTAAGCGCATCTACTTATAATAACATAGATAGGCATGTAGGTCATGGATGATATGAACCGGCTACATTTAATGCACGGGTACTTGCCTGACCGTCTTAATTCCTGCCTGCTATTTTTTATCCAAATGCATGTTCAACTTTTCATATGGAAAATACCTGAAGCCACTCAAAGCCTTTATTGACGAACTAAGCTAAAACCGGTGGCAGCAAAAGAGGGAAACAAAAATACTATCGGCGCCTTGCATCAAAAGGATGTCCTTCTCCGGTTGGAGTACTGCCGGAAGCATAAAACCGGGGCAACTGCATAAAAAAGTAAAGCAAGAGCAAGCCTGCTAATACTGCAGCAGTTAACCGGAGCGTACTATCAAACCGCACAGCAAAACCAAACAACGCCCAGGCTAAAGGCAGCAAATAAAAAGGCTGTTTTAGCTTTCGAAAAGCAGCCAACACTATTACACAGGCAACAACATAAAGGATCAACGCCCAGGTCATTTGAGAAAAAGGTTCGTAGCTCCATCCCGACTTGTTCAGCAGATCTGACGTGAAAGGAATCATTGCTACCGTAAGCCACCCTGCGTATAAAGCAAAAGGAATAGACAAGGCTTTTTGGGTGCGGGATAACGGCCGCTTGTTCAACTCCCACCGGGACATGATAACGATCGCTACGACAAGCATCAGCCACTGAAGCGGATAAGCCCATACCCATAGCTCCAACCCTACAAGCACCGTCCAAAGAAAATTCAAGAATATACTCAGTGCTACAGGATAAGCGTTGTTGGCTATCTGCGGATCGGCAGCAGCCTCCTTGCGTAAACCATAAAAGGCATAAATAAGAAAGCCGAGGTAAATAACCGCCCAAATAGAAAAAATAAAATCAGGCGGCAGTGTGTAATTTCTTACATCTTCCCTTCCGGCTACTTCAGCGGTTGACTTCAGGGATGTTTTCCCGGAATTGATCCAATACTGTCCGAACAGGCTTACCACAGTTACCACTAAAACCACTACTTGTTTTCTTTTCATAACCGGTTATTTATGATGAGCGCATTTCTTTTACTATACCGTCGTGGTACGTATCAAGGTTCATAAGCCAGCTAACCAGGCTGGCGCGGCTCTTCTTATCCAGATCGCCCAGCACATCCGGTATTCTACGGAAATCATCCTGCAACAGCGCCAGTACCTTCGTGCCCTTTGCAGTCAGCTGCAATATCTTGTGGCGCTTATCGGTTTTATCCAGCCCCTCTTTCAAAAAAGATAGGCGCACAAGCCGCTTGATGATGTCGGTGCCCGTGGTGATTTCGTGCAGCATAGCGTGGCAGGCTTTTGTTTTTGTGATGGTGCCATGCCATTGTACTGTTGCCAGGTAACCATAATCATCCATGCTGTGCAAACCATGTTTTTTCATAAGGGGCTTTGTGTACAACATCACATATTGGTGAAGCTTTCCAATTAGATAACCTGCCTGCATGCTAAGCTTTGCTTCTGCTTCGTATTTGTCAAACTCCTTATCATCGGCACGAAACTCTTTTGCCGGTACGGCACTGTTTTTAGTGCGCAACCAAAATCCAAAACCGTCCAACTTTCCTTCCGGGTGTTGCGACTGAAAATCTTCCCATGCCTGTACCAGTTCTACCAGTTGACCCATGTTTTTATTCGTTAACAAAAAAAATATAAGATGGTTAGCAATTGAAAATCAGCCACTCCGGTTTTTTCAACATCATTACTAAAAAATAAAATTACGAAAACAAAACAATTTTTATGAAACTTTGTTTGTTTCCGTAATAATTAGTTCAACCATTTTTTATGAAGAAGTTTTATGCATTTCAAATTTGTATGCTCTTTGCCTTTGCCATATCGGCGCAAACAACCGGGTCTGTCAATGGAGTGATAAGGGATGCGGTAAATGGAAAACCCGCAGACGGAGCTACTGTCTCCATTGACCAGTTGCAGCGCCGCACCACTTCGGATAGCTTGGGGCAATACAACTTTGCAGGCTTGCCGGTTGGTTCCTATAGTATCACGGTTTCGGCAGTGGGCTTTGAAACACAAACAAAGTACAACCTGCCCATCACTTCCGGAAACAGCAACGAAGTGTCCTTTGACCTCCTTCGTAATAATGGTACACTTAACAACCTTACCGTTACCAGTAGTCGCAAAACAGCACGGGCTACCTCCTTGGAAACACCACTGAGCGTGCAGCGCCTGACCACAGAAGAAATTAAAAGCAACCCGGGTGGCAACTTCGACATCAGCCGCGTGGTGCAATCGCTGCCTGGCATTACCAGTTCCAATGGTATTGGCAATGGTTTCCGCAACGACATCATTATACGCGGCGGTGCGCCCAGTGAAAATGTGTACTACCTCGACGGTATTGAAGTGCCGGTGATCAACCACTTTTCCACGCAGGGAAGTGCCGGTGGTCCCCAGGGCATACTCAACGTTTCGTTTATTGAAGACCTAAGGGTCAGCACCAGCGCTTTTGATGCCCGGTACGATAATGCACTCAGCGGCATTTTCGAATTCAAGCAAAAGAATGGCAATGCTGAACGTGTCCAGGGAAATATTCGTTTAAGCGCCTCTGAACTGGCAGCTACGTTTGACGGGCCTATCAGTAAAAAGCTCACTTTCCTGGCTTCTGCGCGGCGGAGTTACCTGCAACTGCTGTTCAAGGCCATTGACCTGCCCATTCGTCCCGACTATTATGATTTTCAATACAAACTTTCCTTTGTGCCCAATGCAAAAAACACCTTTTCTTTTATTGGCATCGGTGCAATAGATAAATTCAAATTTGGCACCATCAAAAAGCCCACGCTTGAAAAGTTTTTTATCCTGGACAATGCACCGTTGAATAACCAGTGGAATTATACGGTGGGCGGTAGCTGGAAGCGGTCGCTCCCCAACGGTTTTGTGAATCTGTCGCTCAGCCGGAACGTGTTGGATATTGAATTAGTAAAGTATGACGGGAACGAGGAAGCAGCGGGCAAACTCCGGTTAAATACAACTACACGGGAAACAGAGAATAAAGGGCGGCTTGATGTATCGCAAACGCTTGCCGGCTGGAAGGTTAGTTATGGCACATCGGTGCAGTATGTAGATTATTTCAACAACAGCTTTGTTCGCCGCCGCGCTGCCGTAACGGATGCTGCCGGAAACGTAGTGCAACCAGCAGATATCTTTCGCTATAATACCGGAATTGATTTTTGGCGATACGGACTGTATGTGCAAGTGGGTAAACGTTTCTTCGATGATCGGCTTAACCTGAGCGCTGGTATACGGGGCGATGGGAACTCCTTTTTAACAGGAGCAAATAATCCATTGGAAAACCTGTCTCCACGGGCAGCGGTTAGCTACCTCCTCGCGCCTAAATGGACCATCAATGCCTCTGCCGGTAGCTATACAAGGCTGCCAGCTTACACCATTATTGGTTTCCAGCAGAATAATGCATTTGTAAATCGTGGTGCAGAGTATATCCGCACGGCTCACTACGTCACGGGGCTGGAGTTTTTACCAAAGCCAAGTTTGCGATTTACCGTGGAAGGATTTTTCAAACAATATTCAAACGTGCCGGTATCTCTCAGAGATGGCATCAGCCTGAACAACCTGGGTGCCGATTTCGGAGCTGTTGGTAATGAACCCATTACCTCTGTTGGAAAAGGGCAAGCCTACGGGGTTGAACTCTTTGCACAACAAAAACTAACGAAAAGGCTTTTTGGCTTTGTTAGTTATACCTATGTGATTTCTAAGTTTAGCGGGTTGGATGGCAAGCTGCTACCCAGTGCCTGGGACAACCAGCACCTGGCAAGTTTTACATTAGGTTACAAACTCAAGCGATCCTGGGAAATTGGTTTAAAATATCGCTTGCAGGGCGGATTGCCTTACACCCCCTTCGATGAAACAGCCAGCCGGCGTAACTATGCTACATTGGGAAATGGCGTTCTGGACTATAGCCGTTTTAACCAGCAGCGTCTTGGCGCCTTTCAACAAAGCGACCTGCGCATAGACAAAAAATGGAATTTTAAAAAGACAACACTTGACCTGTTTATTGATGTGCAAAATTGGACGGCATTCAAAACACCAGTGTTGCCGCAATACACCTTTGACAGGGACTTAAATACCCGCACCTACATCACTACTGACGGCCAGCCTCTGAACAATGATGGCTCCAATGCGGTCCCACAAATTTTTACATCCAATACATCAACCCCGTTGCCTACGATTGGATTCATTCTGGAATTTTAGAACAATATTTAGCATAAGGACATTCGCA
>DASQMG010000230.1:0-3537 GCA_035645595.1 Flavisolibacter sp.
TCGGCTACTTTTATAACATCCATGTTATGCTCAATAACCAATACAGTGTTGCCCCTGTCGGCTAATTTATTCAATACTTCCAGCAAGTGGTGAATGTCTTCAAAATGTAAACCTGTTGTCGGTTCGTCCAGAATATAAAATGTTTTTCCTGTATCCCGTTTAGCTAATTCCGTTGCCAGCTTTACCCGTTGTGCCTCGCCACCACTAAGTGTAACAGCCGACTGTCCTAAAGTGATATAGCCCAGGCCAACATCTTCCAGCACTTTTATTTTGCGGTATAAAAAAGGAATGGGTTGAAAGAATTCTACGGCTTCTTCCACCGTCATATTTAATACGTCCGAAATAGATTTACCCTTGTAACGAATCTCCAATGTTTCCCTGTTGTATCGCTTCCCGTTGCATTTTTCGCAATGCACATACACATCGGGCAAGAAGTTCATTTCAATAGTTCGCAGGCCGCTGCCTTCACATACTTCGCAACGACCACTTTTCACATTGAAGGAAAACCGCCCGGCCGTATAACCCCGAATCTTTGCTTCGGGGATCGTTGAATATAAGGTTCGTATTTCTGTAAAAAATCCACAATAAGTTGCCGGGTTACTCCGTGGTGTACGGCCAATAGGAGATTGATCAATCTCAATCACCTTATCTATTTCCTCTAAGCCGGTAACGCTTTTGTATTCCATCGGCGCCGTCTTGCTTTTATAGCAATATTGCGAGAGTAAGGGATAAAGAGTTTCATTAATTAATGTTGACTTTCCGCTACCGCTTACACCCGTTACCACAATCATTTTACCCAAAGGAAACTTTACATTCACCTTTGAAAGATTGTGTCCGTTAGCACCTTTTATTTCAATGCATTTTCCATTGCCTTTTCGTCGCTCTTTTGGTACGGCAATCTCCCGCTCTCCATTTAAGTAATGAGCCGTCAGCGTATCTTGTTTCAACACTTCCTGCGGTGTGCCCTGCGCCATTATATGACCGCCATGAAAACCGGCTTTTGGGCCCACATCAATTAAGTGATCGGCCGCCAGCATAATATCTTTATCGTGTTCAACCACAATGACAGAATTACCAATATCCCTAAGATTTTGAAGCGCTGTAATCAACCGGTGATTATCACGTTGATGCAAACCAATAGAAGGTTCGTCCAAAACATAGGTAATGCCTTGCAGCTGCGAGCCGATTTGGGTTGCAAGCCGTATCCGCTGTGATTCGCCACCACTCAGCGTTCTGGTTGGGCGATATAAGGTGAGATACGTTAAACCAACATCCAGTAAAAATTGCAGACGGTCCCTTATTTCTTTGTTGATTTCTTTAGCAATTAAATTTTGCTTACTGCTCATCCTCTCTTCGATACCTGTAAACCATCGCAACAACTCAGTCAAATCCATAGTGCTTAAGTCTGCAATATTTTTCTCATCCACTTTAAACCAAAGGCTTTCTTTTTTTAACCGGGTACCGTTACAGGTTTTACAGGTAGTAAGTTCCATAAAGCCTTCCGCCCATCGCTGAATGGCTTCACTTTGGCTGGTGGCAAACCAACGTTTAACCTGGTTTACCACACCCTCAAATTCGCCACTGTATACATTGCCTTCAATCTGCTCATCATCATATTGCAATTCTTCGGTAGCCGCTTCTTCTTTTCCATACAGTACAAGATTCAGTGCTCTTGGCGGCAAATCTTTCAATGGCTTATCCAAACTGAATTTTTCCTTACGGGATAACTGTTGTACCTGCCTGAAAATGTAAGCTTCCCGCTCACCACCCAATGGTGCTATACCACCTTCGTTTATACTTAATGCCTCGTCCGGAACAATGGCTTTCATATCAACCGTATAAACCTGACCTAATCCTTTGCAGGTGGAGCAGGCGCCATAAGGTGAATTAAAGGAAAACGCGTTAGGAGAAGGTTCTTCATAAGAAATGCCTGTGTCTTCACACATAAGAGCACGGGAGTAGACTGCCTGCCCTGTTCCGACGTTTCCGGCGGGAAGGCTCTCCTGCACTTCGTTTTGCGGCTCGCTTTTCAACGAGGCTGTGCTCTTTTTACTTCCTCCACCAGGCATAGGCGGTGTATTGGTCCCCTTCCCACCCGGAAGGTCATGATGGGCCTCTACAAACATCAAATCCTTTCCGACCTTTAGCGATTGCTGCACACTTTGACTTATGCGGGTACGCATATCTTTTGTTACCTGCAGCCTATCTACCACTAATTCTATATCATGAATTTTGTAACGATCCAACTGCATTTTTGGGGACAAATCCTTTATCTCGCCATCAACCCGCACTTTCAAAAATCCCTTTTTCCTTACTTCTTCAAAAAGTTCCCGGTAATGTCCTTTACGACCCCTTACCAGGGGAGACAGCAAAGTGATTTTGGCTCCATCAAAACGTTTGTAAATATTATTTACAATTTCGTCTTCGCTCCAACGCACCATCTTTTTTCCCGTGTTATAAGAATAGGCTTCGGATGCCCTTGCAAACAGCAATCGCAGGAAATCATAAATCTCTGTAACGGTTCCTACGGTTGAGCGGGGATTTTTGTTTGTTGTTTTTTGCTCAATGGAAATCACCGGCGAAAGACCTGTGATCTTGTCCACGTCGGGTCTCTCCATTTCGCCAATAAACTGCCGGGCATAAGCACCAAAGGTTTCCATGTAGCGGCGCTGCCCTTCGGCAAAAATGGTGTCAAAGGCCAGCGATGATTTTCCGCTGCCCGAAATGCCGGTTATAACAACCAACTTATTTTTTGGAATGGAAATGTCAATATTCTTCAGGTTGTGTTCCTTAGCGCCAAAAACCTCTATAAATTCTTCCCCGTTTTTGCCGTGCTGAGGTGTTACTTCTTTTTTCATTTATCGTCTCCAATCAAGGCCGGCGAAGATACAGAAGCTTCAACCCTTGCTAAAATCTTTAGGTCTGAAAATAAAGTTGAGGCTTGTTAATGTTTTTTCCCCTTTTGGCACAGTTTTGATTAAGATGTGCAAACTCCTTTAAAACCTAAAATTTTCGGATCATGAAAAACAACACCTGCCTTGCTTTAGCACTTTTAGTGGCGTCTGCTGCCGGTGCTCAAACCACGACAACAGGCACTGGCACCACAACTACACCGGTTGTCACCCCTGCCCCCGCTGCTACTGTGGCTGCCGATGTGGTGATTCCCGAGCACCTGAAAGGATTGACAACTGGAACCCTTCGTCCTGAACATTCTTTTCCTGTGCTGGGCAGCTTTAAAGCTTCCGGTACGTCAACCACAGACGTAACTATAACATTAGATGAAATTAATAAGGGTATTGTGTGGGTAGAAGGCTTACCCCAGGGTAAGTTCAAAGCCCTTATGAAAAAGTCTCCATCTACATATAAAGTTCCAGCACAGCAAACCGAGAGCGGAAAAGCTGTAGCTGAGGGAGTCCTGTTTTTCAATCCAGAATCTAAAGAATTATCCATTGTTCTGGGCCGCCCGTTCGACGATGCAGACCCCACCTCTTTTTTAACCAGCGAGAGCAAAGGCAAATCAAAAGCATGGAAATACAC
>DASQMG010000231.1:0-6235 GCA_035645595.1 Flavisolibacter sp.
TTATCCGGAACCACTACTCCGGCTTCCCCCTGTATGGGTTCCATTAAAAACCCGGCGACATTTTTATCTTGCAGTGCTTCTTTTAAAGCGTTCAGATCATTATACGGAATTGCCACAAATCCAGGCATGTACGGGCCAAACATCGCCCTGGCCGATTCATCGTTGCTAAATGAAATAACGGTGGACGTGCGGCCATGAAAGTTGCCTTCGCATACAATTATTTTTGCCCCTCCATCCGGTATGCCTTTTACCTGGTATCCCCAGCGCCGGGTGAGCTTAATGGCGGTTTCTACGGCTTCCACGCCGGTATTCATAGGCAGCACTTTGTCATACCCAAAAAGCTGTGTGATATATTGTTCGTATTCGCCCAGCAGATCACTGTGAAAAGCCCTACTGGTAAGGGTTAGCTTGCCTGCTTGTTTCACTAACGCATCGATAATTTTTGGATGGCAATGACCCTGGTTTACTGCAGAATAACCGCTTAAAAAATCGTAATACCGTTTGCCTTCTATATCATAAAGAAAAACGCCTTCGCCCCTGTTTAAAACAACGGGTAAAGGATGATAATTGTGGGCGCCGAATCTTTCTTCCAGTTCTAGATAGTAATTTATATCAGGAGCGACAGTTGCACTAAGCATGGGCAAAATTTTAAAAGGAGATGATTGATGAATTGACAGCAAAAAGGCAAGCCTGTACTCAGTGGTTGAGCAGGTCTAAGTTTTGAGAAAGAATGAATGTGACGGAAGAATTCATAAATTGCTGTAGCGCAAATGTAAGTGATATGGATTATAAAATCCCGTCTGCAACCCGGATTGGCCATGTGCACCTGAAGGTTGGGGACATTGACCGGGCCCTGGGCTTTTATCATGACCTTTTAGGTTTTGAAATTACGCAGCGGTATGGTACCAGTGCAGTGTTTTTGTCGGCTGGTGGTTATCACCATCATATCGGCCTTAATACCTGGTACAGCAAAGGCGCCGGGCCGGCACCCCTACATTCCGCGGGATTATTTCATACAGCAATAGTATATCCTGCACGCAGGGATTTGGCAGTAGTTGTGAAACGCTTAATGGATATAGCTTATCCCTTAACCGGCGCCGCTGATCACGGGGTATCGCAAGCTGTTTATTTAAACGACCCCGATGGCAACGGAATAGAATTGTATTGGGACAGGCCAGGGGAAGACTGGCCTATAGACCAGGACGGCAACTTGTTGATGGGAACAGAAGCATTGGATTTAGCTGAACTGCTAACTGAATTAAATAATTAAAGCGCTGTTGGCTGCCTTCGATTCCAGTAAAGCAAAGTTGCGGTACCAAACGGGTGTGGTCAACTGCAATTGGTATAGACCAATGTGTTTACTACTCGCCGGAATAAATAACACCTGTGGTTGGTGTTTCATATAACTCAATCTTACTTAAATTAGATAGCAGGGGCTTAATGTGATCCCAGATCCAGATGGTAATGTTTTCCGCTGTAGGGTTTTCAAGGCCGGCGATATCATTAATCAGCTTATGGTCCAGTTGATCTATCAGGGGGTTCACAATGTCTTTTAGTTCTTTAAAGTCCATAATCCACCCAAGGTGTGGGTCTGGATGGCCTTTAACAACAACACGCAGTTTGTAGGTATGGCCATGCATGTTTTTACATTTGTGGCCGTCGGGTACATGCGGCAGAAAATGGGCCGAATCAAAAGAAAAGTCCTTATAAATTTCCATCTGCGGGCAAATGTACAGCGTTGCTAATAACAGGGTAAAACCTCAGATAATTTTCACAAAATAATGCGGCGGAAAATTCGGTTGCACTTCTGCATCTTTCAAAAAAACGCCATACACGGTTGAACCGCTCCCCGTCATAGCAGCATACAGTGCACCGCATTCGTATAATTTTTCTTTACAGCTTTTTATTTCAGGGTGTTGGATAGAGACGGCTTCTTCAAAATCGTTTACCAAACAATTTTTCCATTCCTGCACCGGCAACTGAATGATTTCTTTCAAATCAGACCGGTGACCTAATGGGGTGACCTGCGAAAACGCCCAGCCTGTGTTTATATGGATACCCGGGTTTACCATCACAAACTTGTAAGGAGTTAAATCAAGGCTAATCTCTTCTAAAACCTCTCCACGGCCCGAAGCATAGCAAGGAGTGTTCTTGATAAAAAACGGGCAATCGCTACCTAACTGCAGCGCATAGTCAGCTAAGCTTTCTTTTGAAATTCCGAGGCTTAATTTTTTATTGAGTAGTGCTAATGTAAAGGCACCATCTGCGCTCCCGCCGCCAAGACCTGCACCCATTGGGATGTGTTTGTGCAGGTGCATTTTAATGCCCGGTAATCGCGGGAAATCTTTCCTTACCAGGTGGTAAGCCTTTACGCAAATGTTATCGGCCTCAGCACCTTTTACCGGCAAACCGGAACTGGTAAATTCGATACTTCCTGAAGCTGAAGGAGACAGGATGACTTCTAAGGCATCCTGTAAAGGAAGAGGGTAAAACACGGTTTCTAAATCATGAAAGCCATCGCCGCGTTTTCGGAGAATGTGCAGGCCAAGATTTAGTTTGCAATTGGGAAAAACAATCAAAAGAGTTTGGGTTTGGGTTAGGGTCTGGCGATCAGGGCTGTCATACTAGGGGTGAAGTCGTTCTTTTATGGAGAAGCATAAAACGTAGGTGCGTAAACACAAAGAACTCCGGACCGTAAACTCTAAACTCCTACCTCATTTTCCTTTACTGCGGTTATTTATCTCGTCCCGGATGGCGATAGCACGGATGTAATCTTCGTGCTCCAATACATCGTTAAGCAACTTGTGTAAGTCTTCCAATGACATCGACCGTAAATCATCTTTAGCGCTGCTGCGCTCTTCCTGGGTGGTTACAGTGCCCGACTTTTTTTTCTTGCCTGCGCTTCCTGTGTCTTCCATTAAAATACCAGCGCTTTCCAAAATATGCTCATATGTGTAAACGGGGCAGCCAAATCTTACTGCAAGGGCTAAGGCGTCGGATGTGCGGCTGTCAATTTCAATAGTGTCGTGATCCGAAGAACAAATAAGCTTGGAGTAAAAAATACCTTCCTGCAGGTCTGATATAATAATCTCGTGAAGGTCAATGGTAAACGCCGACATGAAGTTTTTCATCAGGTCATGGGTGAGAGGGCGGGACGGCTGCATTTTCTCAAGGGCTACCGCAATTGCCTGAGCTTCAAAGCCTCCAATTACAATAGGCAATCTCCGCAGTCCATTTACTTCGCCCAAAACGACAGCATAGGAATGAGTTTGCGTAATGCTATGCGAAAGGGCCACAATTTCCAGTTCTATTTTTTTCATAACAACCTACTGCTTATCCAATTTGGTCAAAATTAAGTAGATAATAATAAACAGATGCAATTTCATAGGCACTGCTATCTCTTCCTATATCCTCCTTAAAAACAAAAGCGGAATGAGGGTATCATTCCGCTGGTTAAAATTCAATTTCATTAATGGCCTTTCACCTTTTTCACCGCTTCGGTAATCTTAGGAATGATATCAAAAGCATCACCTACAATTCCATAATCGGCTGCTTTAAAAAACGGCGCTTCGGCATCTTTATTAATAACCACAATTGTTTTACTTCGATTAACGCCGGCCAGATGCTGGATGGCGCCGGAGATTCCAATGGCAATGTATAAATTAGGAGCAATAGCAACGCCGGTTTGGCCAACGTGTTCGTTATGAGGTCTCCAATGGGCATCCGCCACCGGGCGGCTACAGGCCAAAGCGGCGCCTAATTCGTCAGCTAATTCTTCTACCATTTTCCAGTTCTCCGGCCCTTTCAAACCGCGGCCGGCACTTACTACAACATCGGCCTCTGTTAAGGCAACCTTGCCACTTGTCTTAGTACTGTGAACTGTTTTCATTTTTGGTGAATCAACAGTGGCATTAAAAGGAACAACTTCTGCTACGCCCTCGCCCTTTACAATGGTGTAGGCATTTACGTTAAGTGAAATGACTTTAACATCGGATTTGATAGCCACGTTGGCAAACGCCTTACCGGAGAAAACATTTTTGCGGATGGTAAATCCGTTGCTCGTGTCGGGTAGAGCCGTAGCGCCGGAGACCAGGCCCGCCTTTAACCGAACGGCTACCCGCGGTGCCAGGGCTTTACCGCTGGAGTTGTTAGAAAACACAACCACTTTAGCGCCGGTTTGCGCCGCAACCTGTGCAATTACGTTGCTGTACACCTGCGAGTCAAAATTTTTCAGGTTATCGTTCTCCACATGATACACTTTTTTTACGCCATGATTGCCCAGCGCTGCCAGGTCCTCATTTACGGTGCCTAGCACTACCGCTTCGGCTGTATCACCGGTTTGCTCTGCTATTTTAGCACCATAGGTCAGTGCTTCATGCGAAGCCTTTTTTATATGTCCGTCAAGTTGATCTACAAAAATTAAAACGCTCATGATTGAGTTTGAAGTTTAAGGTGTGGAGTTTGGGGTTGTGCCCTAAACCCGAAATTTATTTTTGTTCAGCATGGTTCTGAACGTACAGGTGTGCGACGCAACAAAAGTTTAATAGTAGTCTTGTTGCTTGGTACATAAAAACGTTACTAAAGAACTAATTGAGTTTGTAAAAAATCATTCACCTGAGTCATCCCCTTAGAAAACAGAGCGATTAAAATACTCTCGCTTCCTCGTGTAGCATTCTTACTAACTCCTCCACATTATCTGCGGAAACCAATTTGACGCCTGCTTTGGCTGGTGGTAACTGAAATTCCGTGTATTGTGTCATAGTATCGACGGCGGTGGGTTCCACTACTTTTAGGGGCTTGGTACGGGCCGCCATAATACCACGCATATTGGGTATACGGGCTTCAGCCATACCTTTCTGGCAGCCTACTACAAGGGGTAAAGATGTTTCAAGCGTTTCCTCACCGCCTTCAATTTCTCTTTTCACGGTAGCTGTGGTGCCCGCCACCTGCAGACCGGTAGCATTGGCAACATAAGGTGCATCCAGTAACTCAGCTAACATGCCACCAACCGCGCTGCCGTTATAATCAATCGTTTCTTTACCCAATAAAATAAGGTCGTACCCTTTTGCAACTTCTGCAATTTGCGCAGCCACGCTAAAGCTTTCGGTTGGCTCGCTGTTAATACGGATTGCCTCGTCGCCACCCAGCGCTAAGGCTTTGCGGATGATCGGGTCAGCATCGGCGCCACCTACAGTAACCAGGTGAATGATAGTGGCGGAATCAGCTTCTTTTAACTCGATGGCACGCACAAGGGCATACCATTCGTCGTAAGGGTTAAGAATCCATTGCACACCGGCTTCTGCGAATTTCGTGTTATTATCGGTGAAGGCTATTTTTGCCGTAGTATCGGGTGTTTTGCTGATGCACACCAAAATTTTCATGTAGCGTATTTAAAGTAAAGATGTAATTGGTTGCTTATGCAACTATAATTGTCGTTTGCAAATATAAGGGTAGAAACGAAGCTAAAAGCTAATAATAAAGAATGGAAAGGATTGAAAAATTGAAGGCGTTTTTAGAGCAGAACCCCGCCGATAGTTTTGTGCAACACGCCCTGGCATTGGAGTATATTAAGTTGGATCGGGATGGCGAAGCACGACTATTATTTGAAAGTGTCTTAGACAGGGATGAACGATACATTGGCAGCTACTATCATTTAGGGAAATTGCTGGAGCGAATGGGTGAAACCGATAGGGCAACCGGTGTTTATGAAAAAGGGATGAAGATGGCTAAGGAGGCAAAGGATAATCATGCGTATAATGAGTTGCAGGGAGCGTATGACGATTTGGTTAACTAACCTGCTTCGTACTAATTGTTTAATAATTTGGTCTAAAGCAGGGCTAATTAGGGAGACTATCTTTAATTGCAAGCTGCATCCTACATTTTATATCCTACATTCTACACTTCTAAAATGGATTTACTCCCGCCTTTTTTAAAATCAACTACCAGGTTCCATTTACAAAATGCAAACGTGTTGCTGGCTGTAAGCGGCGGCCTTGATTCTGTTGTGCTGTGTGAGCTGAGCAAAAGGGCAGGGTTGGCGTTTTCGATTGTTCATTGCAATTTTGGTTTAAGAGGAGAGGAGAGTGAAAGAGATGAAGGGTTTGTGCGAAGCCTTGGTGAGAAATATGGTGCTGATGTTTTTGTAAAGAATTTTGAAACATCGGCCTATGCAGTAACAAATAACCTGTCTGTTCAGGAAGCAGCCCGGAACCTGCGCTATCACTGGTTTGAAGAA
>DASQMG010000232.1:0-3951 GCA_035645595.1 Flavisolibacter sp.
GAAGATGGGCAGCATTATTTGGAGGAGTTGCAGCATGATGAATACGGCAGACAAATAGAGCAGCACGATAACGTGATGAAGGATGATCGCGATAGTGACACCATCACAAGAAGTAGAAGCAAAAGCACAGAGCAGCATCACGCTTGGAAAGGAGAAGAATATAAGGACATGCCGAAAGGCAAATCTCTAAGCAAAACAACAAGTGATGAGAGTGGAGCAGCGAGACCAAAGTTTGTTTCTAATCACACCCATTACTCCACCACAGATAGGGACGCCAGGGTATCGGTAAAGCCTGGCAAACCGCGGCAACTGAACTACTCCATGCAAACAGCGGTGGATATGTCCTCTCATGTGATCACCAGAGCATAGAAGCCCACCTGGCTGACCGTAGAGACAGTGAATGTCTGAGCCAGGTGCTGACCAACACTATCAACAATTTGCATGAACAAGAACTACAAGTAGAGGAAATAGCTTGTGATACTGGCTACAGCAGTAGCAAGGCACTGCAGGCCTGTGTTGACAGTAATATCACCGCTTATATACCCAACTTCGGTCAATATAAAGCCACCAGAGAAGGCTTCACCTTTGATGAAGAGAATGACCGTTATACCTGCGAGGCAAAAGGTGTTCATCTTCCTTATAAAAAGACCCTGACCAGGATAAGAAAGGCTACTACAAAAAGCAGTACCGCAGTAGTGCCAAAGACTGTGGGCATTGCCCGCTTCGCACCTCCTGCATTGGCGGTCGTGCCGATTACAAAAAGATAGAAGACACGGTAGATAAACATCTCTATGATGGGATGCACCTGCGCCTGCAAACACCCTATGCAAGGCGGATGAAAAAGCTCAGACAGGCCACCGTTGAACCCGTGCTTGGTACACTGATCAACTTTCTGGGCATTAGACGCATCTGGACCAGAGGGTTAAAGAGCGCTAACAAGTTTATGCTGGGTGCTGCCATCACTTATAATATTAAAAAATGGCTCAACCACCAGGAGAGAAAACTGAAAACAGCAGTGATAGCACTGCCTCCTTGCAGAAATGAACTAAAAAATACCTTGAAAGGTCTTTGTTATTGGCTTTTTGCTACCTATTGTTTTACACGTCACCAACACACAAAAACGATACAATATTCTATGGTTTGATGAACTGTAAAAACCGATTGTAAAAACTGGTTACTTCATCTTTTTAAAAGTAGTCGTGCAACCGCCACCTGTGTTAGCGGCTGATGCTCTGGTTTCTATAAAGAAGTTATCTAAAAATGATAACCTCAAGACTGATTCTTTTTTTGATGTCACTCAATCTTGATTTTTCAAGAAAGGTTCAAATCTCACTGGGTTTACACCAGTCTCAACATGTGAGATATTATCCATGTTTGTGTTTAACGAACATGCTCATTCCATCATTCTATCTTAAAAAAATCTTTTCTTGAGACGATATTTGTTTAAATGGACCAGGTATTGTTGTTTCTCCAGTCCGTTTTTTGCCAAAAAAATCGTCATTGAGGTAAGGTAAACCGGGAACATTAAAAACTTTGTTTACAGATTTCCACTCAAAGTACCGGTTTGTCGGAAAGTAATTTATTTCGGCATTAATCTCCTTGCTGTTGGTATCGTAGCCAAGCTGTTTTGAAACGAATATTTCTTTGCCAAATTTACTTGAATTGGTATTTTGCAGCGAGAAATCAATATGTGGTTCACGCGTGGTAACATACAAGTTATAATCAACAGTACTTCCAGCATTTTCCATAATGACCATGGGTTTACCGGCATTAACAATCAGGTTATTCTTAATAATATGTTTTTGAGACATTAATAGTTGTCCATTCAACTTTCGGTCTGATCTTTCGAACGTTTCGATAGGCGAACCTGATATGTTTCCGAGAAGGTTATGCACAATAATCAATTCGCTGCTGTAATGTCCGCAAACACCTTCACCATCAACCTCCCAAATTACGTTGTTGTCGACCATATTGGGCAACCTTGAGGCTTCCACATAGATGGCTCCTTGGATGGTTTGTATATTGTGAATGTTATTGGCACTGACCCGACTATACTGGTTGTCCCAATCCATCCAAATAGCATGACCGGCTTTCATGTTGTATATGTGATTGTTTCGCACAACGGTCTTGAAACAACTAAGTAGCTTTATCCCGGCTGTTTCGTAATATTCTTCGCCGTCCTGCCAGCAACAATCGTGTACGGTATTATTTTCTACAATGCATTCTCTTACTTTATAACTTCTCATTCCTGCTGTTCCGCAATCGTATATAGTATTATTTCGTACAATCATCGCTCCTGTTCTTTCATCTATCCCTGGTCTTGGTTTTTTGTTCAGCGGATTGGGATCTTTCGGCTCAAAAGCCAAATTGCCGAATTCAAGACCGGCAGAATTGATGTGCCTTATGATGTTGTTTTCAATAATCCAGTGATGACCTCCCATGGCGTTGACAGCTCCATAGCTAGTTCTTAAAAAACCATTGGCGCAATGTTGAAACGTGATACCCGAAAGATGGATATATCCGAAATTTACATCAACAGGTTTTAATAAATGGCTGTTGACAGTTACCTCAACAACCTCGTTGTTGGGGTCCTTATCTTCGAATGGGTGAATAAAAATCGTCTTTCCATCTTTTGCAACACAATATGAGCCGGGTAAGCGGGTCAAATCGCCATGGTTAATTAACTGAACCATACGCTTTCCATTCTGAAAAATCAACCCCCGGGGCGTTGTGAACGGGGCCATGTTTTTAACACCCTCCGCCCATGGCATCATGCTATATTCAAACGGCTGAATATTTGGCAATTGAAAAGGATAATAACCATTTTCGAACAGTGTACTGTCAAGTTGCGTGTGCCAAATTTTTCTTGAACGCGAATTGATAAATGAACCAAATTCGGCTTCAAATTTTTCTCTTTCATTATAGCCCATTTCGCGTACCCATTTGGTATTTAATATTTTCGAGCCGCTAACGATTACTTCTTCACCTTGTGCGGCTTCAATAGAAATCATTTTATTAGGAGCAGTGCCTTGGTTTCGAAGCAAAACCATTTCGCGATAAACGCCTGCATGAATAAGTACCCGTTCGCCTGCCTTCACCAATTCGGCAGCTTTGTTTATGGTTAGTAATGGACGGTTTTCTGTGCCTTGGTTTTTGTCCGAAGCATTCGGGTGTTTTCGATTTACTACATACGTTTTGGAATAAACGGTGGTATTTTCCCATGGTTTATAACTATTCCAGTCAAAATTCCTGTTAATTTCATTAAGGTTTTGGGCGTTTCCGACATAAGAAACGACAAGCGTAAATAATAACAACTTAGTTTTTAGTTTCATTTTATGTGTTTAAACTATTAATTTATTCGACTTCTCTGTACTCAGGCGTATCAATTCGTTCCACTCTGTCTTGTGGAACTTGTTTATTTGGGAATTGGTCAATAGCTTTTTGCACGATGTCAGCAGTTGTTCTTGCTCCAATTGCAGTTAAAGATTGAATTGTTTGGTGGGCAAAGTCGCCACTCGCGTTAATGAAATATTGATTAAAGCCACCGTTGTTAATTTCCCATTCTAAATTTTGATTAAGATAAAAAAGTCGTTGTGGTTCAGTCAATTTATTCATGTCGTCTCCGAACGAACAAGGTTCCCCTAATAAGTTATGTAGTTCAATTATACACCCGTTTGGTCGTCTGGGGAAAGCAATTCCTCTAAATTCTTAGGTCGGACTGTTTCCAAAATTTCTTTTTTACCATCAAGGCAAAGAAAACATCCCGTTTAAAGTTCTCGTCAAACTTTTTCGATACTAGTAGATAAGGGTCGGGCATGTAGGAGACTAATCCACTTTCATAAACGGGGCTAACCTGTACAATACAGTATGTGTTTTTATCTGTTTGACCTACAACTAATTGAGTCATTGCAAGAAACATTATAAATAAGAGAGTTTTAGATTTAATCATAT
>DASQMG010000233.1:0-2631 GCA_035645595.1 Flavisolibacter sp.
CAAGGGACAAAAAGTAGAAGTTAAGGCCGAAGAAATAGAAATACTTGGCGATAGCGATGCAGAAGCGTACCCCCTCCAACCTAAAAAACACAGCCTTGAATTTTTACGGGAAAAAGCCCACCTGCGGGCCCGTACCAATACGTTTAGTTCGGTGTTCCGTATTCGTCATTCCCTGGCGTATGCCGTACATAAATTTTTTAATGATAAGGGTTTTTTCTACCTGCATACACCCATCATTACTGCATCTGATGCGGAGGGCGCAGGCGAAACATTTAGGGTTACCACATTACCATTTGATGCCCCGCCTCGAGCCGAAAATGGCAGCATTGATTATAGCGAAGACTTTTTCGGACGCCCTACCAACCTAACCGTTAGCGGACAACTGGAAGGTGAATTGGGCGCTACCGCATTAGGTGAAGTTTACACATTCGGCCCTACTTTCCGGGCAGAAAACAGCAACACCGCCCGCCACCTTGCCGAGTTTTGGATGATAGAACCGGAAATGGCTTTTTGTGATCTGGAAGACAATGCGGCCCTTGCCGAAGAATTTATTCAATACATCATTCGTTATGCAATGGAACATAATGCAGATGATCTGGAGTTCTTGCGACAGCGCTTGCTGGAAGAAGAAAAAGGCAAACCGCAAGGTGAAAGAAATGAGCTCGACTTATTGCAAAAGCTTCAATTGGTAGTAGATAATAAGTTTGAAAGAATTACTTATACAGAAGCCATTGACATCCTGCTGCAAAGCAACCACTACAAAAAGAAGAAGTTCCAGTACGACGTATCCTGGGGCATTGATATGCAAAGCGAACACGAACGCTACCTGGTGGAAAAGCATTTTAAAAAACCAGTGATCGTTACAGCCTATCCAAAAGAGATAAAGGCCTTTTACATGAGGCAAAATGAAGATGGAAAAACAGTAGCCGCAATGGATATATTAGCGCCGGGCATTGGCGAAATTGTAGGCGGCAGCCAACGCGAAGAACGCTATGATAAACTGGTAGAGCGCATGAAAGATATGCATGTGCCGGTTGATGAACTTTGGTGGTATCTGGATACCCGGCGCTTTGGTACCGTGCCTCACGCCGGCTTTGGGTTGGGCTTTGAACGCATGGTACAGTTTGTAACGGGCATGAGCAACATTAGAGATGTGATCCCCTTTCCAAGAACACCGAAGAATGCGGAGTTTTAAGGGGCCACAAAATTTTATACATTAATACAAACAACCGGCAGCGAAACTTCGGCCACAATTTCAGCGGTGTGTCCTTTAAAAAACAACCGTTCAAACAAATTGTGCTTGTGTGGCAGCAGCAGTAGTAAATCAGCCCTGTTTTCTAACAAAAAATTTTTAATGCCTTCAGCAACATTATTGTTCTTTACTGCGTGGTAAGTTGTTGGCAGCGGTGCAAACAACTCCGCCAGGCGTTGTTCTGATGTTGGCATTTCTTCATCGTCGGTTTGCACATGTACAATATGCAGTTGCGCCTTCAACGCATCCATGAAGGACATAATTTTTTGCACCGGTATTTCATCCGCATCTGAATCATCAATTGCTACTACAATATTTTTAGGAGCAGTAGCTGTAGTTCCTTCGGGCACTGCAATTACCGGGTGCGAGGAATTTTTCATGAGTGATAACGCATCATTGCCCAGTAAAAAATTCTCAAACCCGCTTAGCTTTTCGGTACCTGTTACAATGCATAATGTTTCCTGCTCTTTTACAATTCCTTCTATCTCTTCACCGGCATCGCCCAACCGGCTTTCCGTTTTAAAACTTACACCAGCAAATTTTTTTTCCGCTTCGGCTTTTACCCTGCTTAAGCCCATGTCGGCGGTCGCTTTTAAATCGTTAACCGGTATCATCATTAACGGAAGCTCGTTCATAGTTATGGGCAGTTGATATACGTTCAGTAAAAATATTGTGCTGCCTGTAGCACTTGCCAGACTGGCTGCATAAGCCAGGGCTGCGTCAGCTGCAGAAGAAAAATCAGTAAGAACAATGATTGTTTTCATGTTGTAAAGGTGAAAAGATTAGAAAGAACTTTTGTTTAAACCTTTATTTATTATTACGGCCTTGATAAGGTTGCTTTATTCTGCTCTATAGTAGTAAAGCACGAAAGGTTGTACCGTATCCACAAAACGGATCTTTTGTGCCGGGAATATTTTCAATACTGTGGAGTCTTGTACATGGGTTGCAATAAGCAATGCGCTTCCTTTTTTCATCCACGATAAAGAGGATGGCTGGCCCGAAAAACTATATGCCAGATGGCCATTTATTACAGCCAATCGCCGCAGGCTGTTATCTGTAGTTACCAGCCTACAACCACTCTCATTTTCCTTTAACACCGCAAGGTGGGCTACCACCTTTTTCGCAGGACTATTCACCTTGTTGATGCCTATTATTTTGCTGGCATTTACGGTTTGCTTCAGCGTAAAATAAATACCGTGAAAACACTCAAACAAAAACAGTAAAAACAAAGCTGTTCTGATCATCGGCGGACCGCCCCATTTAAATACAAAAAGAAATAAGGCCATCTGTAATGCTATCACCGGTACAAAAAATGAACGGGCATCCTTTACAAAAGTCCATAAGCCTGTGGCCGATTTATAAGAAAAAGATTGATAGGT
>DASQMG010000234.1:0-3128 GCA_035645595.1 Flavisolibacter sp.
TGGCTATGCCTACAATGAAGAATTAAATCACAAACGGGAGTTCTCCCTTGGACAGGGTTTGGTAGGGCAATGCGCCGTAGAAAAAGAACGCATTCTTTTAACCAATGTGCCAAGCAATTATCTGCAGGTTAGTTCGGGCCTGGGGCAGTCTTTACCTGTAAGTGTAGTTGTATTGCCCGTATTATTCGAGAACCAAACCAAAGCCGTTATCGAGCTGGCCTCTTTTGGTGAGTTCAGTGAAACGCATCTGGACTTCCTGAGCCAGTTAACAGAATCAATTGGTATCGTGTTAAATACTATTGAAGCCAATACAAGAACAGAAGAACTTCTTGCGCAGTCTCAATCACTGACCGATGAATTACGATTCACCAATGAAGAATTGCAGGATAAAGCCCACCTTCTTGCCAAACAAAAACAAGAGGTAGAAGCAAAGAACAACGAGGTGGAAGAAGCCCGTAAATCACTGGAAGAAAAAGCGGAGCAATTACAGCTGACCTCCAAGTATAAGTCGGAGTTCCTCGCCAATATGTCCCATGAGCTGCGAACGCCACTGAACTCACTCCTGATTCTTGCACAACAGTTGTATGAAAACAGGGAAGGCAATCTATCCGAAAAGCAAGTACGCTATGCCAAAACCATTCATAGTTGCGGCGACGACCTCATACAATTGATTAATGATATCCTGGACTTGTCGAAGATCGAATCCGGGTACATTTCTACTGACTTTATCAATGTCCGCTTCGCCGAGATTATGCAGTTCGTTGAAACTACATTCAAGCACGTTTCGGAAAACAAAAATCTTAGGTTCTCGATCGATATTGATCCGCGTTTGCCTGACGCTTTGGAGACTGACGTACAGCGGCTGAATCAAATCCTGAAAAACCTTCTTTCCAATGCCTTTAAATTCACTGATAAGGGAGGCGTTCATTTACGTATCTATGAGGCTACTAAAACCTGGAGGCTTTCTAATTCAAGCCTTGGCAATGCGAAAAAAGTAGTGGCCTTTGAAATTAAAGACACCGGTATCGGTATCTCCAAGGATAAGCAAAACATCATCTTTGAAGCGTTCCAACAGGCAGAAGGTTCTACTTCACGCAAGTACGGTGGCACTGGCCTGGGTTTATCTATCAGCCGTGGCTTGGCCGATTTGCTGGGTGGCTCAATAGAACTGGAAAGTGAATCAGGACATGGAAGCACGTTCACGCTTTTCCTGCCTATTGACTACAATCCTAACATGGTTAAAAAAGAAAAGCAAACCAGCCTGACAATAAGCGAATATAAATTGAGCGAAGGCGATGATATAGCTATCCAATCGGTACCTACCATCAAGGTGGCAGAAGCCAAAGATTTGGACGTACTGAATGAGATCATTAATGATGTAGGCGATGATCGTAATAATATTATCAATACAGACAAAGTTGTGTTAGTGGTGGAAGATGATGTTCGCTTTGCCAAGATCATGATTGAAAAGGCGCATGAGATGAACCTTAAAGTAGTGGTGGCTACCGGTTTTGGTAACGTGTTTGAACTCACTAATAAACATAACCCGATTGCAGTAACCTTGGACGTGAAATTACCTGACGCCAGCGGCTGGAGAGTACTGGACCTGTTCAAGAACGACATCAACTTCCGTCACATTCCTGTGCACCTTATCTCTGGTGAGGAAAACAGGTTGCTGGCCATGCAACGCGGCGCAAGAAGTTTTAATTTGAAACCTTTAAAATCAGAAGTGCTTAGCGTTCTGTTTGACGATATTATTACGTATCACGAACGCAAGCCTAAAAAAGTGTTGATTGTTGAAGACAACGAGTTCGACTCCTCGCAGGTTGCCAAACTTTTAGATAACGGGGATATCATTACTGTTGATACCGCGTCCACCGGTATACAGGCGCTGGAACTTTTAAAAGAGCAGGCTTACGACTGTCTGATAGTAGATTACATGCTTCCCGATATCGGAGGAATGGAATTTGTTAGCCAGATTAACGATGCGAAGAGAACGACCATGTCACCTGTGCTGATCTACTCGGCTAAAGATTTCTCGCCAAAAGAAAAAACACAGCTAAAGCAATATGCAAACAGGATTTTGTTGAAAGATGTGAATTCCATTGACCTGTTGCTTGAGGAAGTAGTGATGCTGCTGCACATAAACCATAAAGATTTGAAGCCGGAAAAGCGCATGATCATTGAAAACCTGCGTTCAAGAGAAGATGTGTTGACCGGCAAGAATATTTTAGTGGTGGATGACGATGTAAGAAATTTATTTGCCTTGACCACTGCATTTGAACGTTATAATATTAATGCTATCACAGCAGAAAGCGGTCAGGAAGCTATTAATATCCTTGGAGAGAACGGTGCTATAGACATGGTGTTGATGGACATTATGATGCCTGAAATGGATGGTTACGAAACAACCCAAAAAATAAGGCGGGAGCATAAAAACAACAGTTTACCAATTATTGCCGTTACAGCAAAAGCAATGAAAGGCGATCGTGAAAAATGTATTGAGGCAGGGGCATCTGATTATATCACAAAACCGGTAAAGATTGATCAACTGTTATCTTTGATGCGGGTTTGGTTATATAAGTAAGTGATGGCAAACGGCAGGCGTGAAACATAAGTAAATTATGAAGTGTAGACTCTTTACGTGCACGTCTGCCGCCTCCCTTCTCACATAAAAAACATCCCTGATGGAAATTGTAAACCCTGATAACTTAAAAAGCAAGAGTCCCGTCAAGATATTAGTGGTAGATGATAGGGACGATAACCTGTTCTCGATTGAAACCATTCTGGAAAGGGAGGACTACCAAATTGTGAAAGCCCTGTCGGGCATGGCCGCTCTTAAAATATTGTTGAAACAGGATGACTTCACCTTGATTTTAATGGATGTACAGATGCCGGACATGAATGGTTTCGAAACAGCCAACCTTATCTATCAACGTGAAAAGCTGAAACACATCCCCATCATTTTTATTACCGCGCATAATTACAACGACGAGCACGTTTTTGAAGGCTATAAGGTTGGAGCCATTGACTACATCTACAAGCCTATAAATGCTGAACTACTGCGTTTTAAAGTGGGTGTTTTTGCAGAGATGTATCAAAAAAACCACCAGCTACTGGTGCAGGAG
>DASQMG010000235.1:0-5871 GCA_035645595.1 Flavisolibacter sp.
GGTGATAACATCCTGTCAGCGGCCCCTTCGGCTATAGCCAGTTTGGGCATGGTTTGAAAAAGCGCCGTGTCGTTTTGCGCAAAGGTTACGCCCCCGGCCATTTTAATATTCTTCAGCCCCTGTATACCATCCGATACACTACCCGAAAGCAGGATGCCAATAGTTTGTTCCTGCTGCTCTTCGGCAAGCGCCGTAAAAAAATGGCTGATAGGCATATCGGTAAGCAGGCTGAAAGATCTTTTCTCGGCCACGAAAGTGCCCTCCTTTATAACCAGGCTTTTTCCATGTGGCAAAACATACAAATGATCTGGCATTATAGTTACACCTTCTTCTGCGTCTATCACAGGCATAGCTGTGCTGTGGGAGAGAAGAGCTTTCAACTGGCCATCATACAAAGCGTCGGGGTATTGAATATAAACATAGCAGAAGCCGCCTGTATAGGTTAAGTTTTGCAGCAGTTCCTTTACCGCCTCCACACCACCGGCTGCTGCGCCAATGGCCACAACAGGCAATTGTTTGTTCCAGGCTTGACTGCTACGTTCAGAAAAATTAAATTCATCGGGGTTCATAATTGGTAAATTAATAGTAGGGTAAGTTCTTTACAGGAACATGAATAGCAGTAAGTTATTTTATAAAGGTAAGCAGTGAATATATATGTACTTTAGATTAGGCGGGGTGGAGACAATGGAATGATTTTGAAAGGAGAAATATTATCCACATCTATAAGAAAATTAATGTTTTACAATTATTTCTTAGCTTGTGGAAAATGCTTCACCTTTAGAATCAGTGGAGTCATTTATTTTGTTCTGCATAGGATCAGCTTAGTTAAAAAAATTCATCCTTCCCTTTAAAACGTGTTAACAGCTTCTGATTCAGGTGCTTCGTTTTACTGATTTATTACTAACAGGTGAGGTTATTTTGAAAGAATTGTTGCGAAATATTGCTACAAAAAAAGAAGAGCACCAGGAAAAACTTGTTGCTGTTTTTATAGGCTCAAAAGAATATGAGTTTTCAGGGAACTGGCAATGGGACCTGCAAAGCAATGCTGTGTATTGCAGCGATGTAATGCTTTTTTCCCCTGCCGCGTTTGAGGGAACCAAAGGGCTTATTCACCCCGATGATAAAGTCCTTGTACTGGACCGTATATCTGATTCCTCTTCCACCGTTCCTTTTCTCCAGTTTCGGCTTATTACTACCTATGGCGAGGTAAAGTTGCTCACAGGGAAGGCCCTTCAGTTTTGCGAAGTCGTTCCATCTTTTAATGCTGACGAAGAGATACAGGAGCCTTTAAAAGAGGCGTACCATCTTTCGAAGCAAAGCCAAAAGCTGCAATGGCAGGCCAGGGCTGCGGCGATTACGGAAGGCATAACAGCAACCGGTACCTGGTACCTGAACACGGTAACCAACGAAATGTATTTTTCCGATGGCGTTTACCGCATTCATGGTCTTCCGGCACAAAGCCTCAATCCCCACCTTTATACGTTTTCTTCTTTCATTCACCCCGACGACCGGGGAACGATTACAGACGTAATTGCCAGATCAATTCAGTATAAGCTGCCGCTGCATATAGAATACCGCATACAGGCGGGAAACGGCATAGAGAAAAAACTACGGCAAACCACCCACTGGGAATTTACAGATACTGGCGCCCTGATGCTTTACGGTTCGGTGGCAGATATAACCCACCAAACAGCAACAGAGCGAAGGGGCGAAACAGCAGAATATGAACTCTCGCTGAAGAGCCGCTTGCTGCATATGAACGAGCAGGTTACCGGCACGGGCTATTGGTATATTAACCTGCTTACCCGTAAGATCGTTTACTCCGATAATGTTTACCGCCTGCATGGATTAAAGCCTAACTCCTTACCGGCAGGTACCAATATTTTTCTAAATTTTATTCACCCCGAAGACCGGGAAGTAGTAAAAGAAATCACCAAAAAAATCATTCGCAGCCATGAGCCACCAGATATAGATTTCAGGGTAATCCGTAAGGATGGTAGTATCCGCTATATACGCCAGCGGGGAAAAATGGTAGTGTATGGCGAAGGGGAGATGGTGATGATCGTTTCGCTGCAGGACATTACAAAAGAAAAGGTGGTGGAGCGTAAATCGGCAGAGCTGAATGAAACTGTTTTAGTAAAGAATTTTATACAGGCCCAGGTAGAGGCCGCCGCCGGCGCAGGCAGTTGGGTTTGGGAGGTGGAAAGTGGTGCTATTACCTGGAGCGACGGGCTTTATCATTTATTAGGCTATAGACCTTCAGCAACGACACTTACTTATAAATCTTTTCTTCGCTTTATACATACCGATGACCGCAAAGCGGTTACCAGCAGTATTGAATTGCTGCTCCAGGAAAAAAAGGAAATAGAATTTCCTTTCCGCATTATACGCCTGGGCGAAGAACGATATATACAGGCATCGTTTAAATTGGTTGCCAATAGCGCAAAGGAATTATTTATCGCTACCCTGCACGATGTTACGATCAGCCACCGCATGAAGGAACAATTAGCCAAGCAGGTGCAATTGACTGAAAGCATTAGCCATAACACGGAGGATGCTGTATTTATCACCGACGAGAATAACAATATTTTACTCTGGAACAGGGCCTGCGAGGCACAGTTTAAATTAAGGCGGGAAGAAGCGTTGCACCGAAACTTTTTTGACGTGCTGCCCCATCTGAAAGAGGAAACAACACTAACACAATTTGGACAGGCATTAAAAGGGCAGCCTGTTGTTTCACACGCTAACCAATGGGCGGGGGGCCGAGGTTATTATAATTTAATTATGGTGCCGCTACGCGATAACGAAGGCGCCGTAAACGGTATTTTACACCTCCTGCACGATGTAACCAAAGAGCAGGGAATGGAGCGGCGGTTGACCGAGCGGCTTCACTTTATTGAAAGATTGCTGGAAGCATCGGTTGACCGCATTGTGGTTTTAGACCGGCACATGAATTACCTCTATTGCAATAAAAAAGCGTCGGATCATTTTGGAGTGGATAAAGAGGAATTGATTGGCAAAAATGTGCTGGAAGTATTCCCTTCCTCTGTCATCACTCCTTCGTATGAATATTTTAGAAAGGCCCTGCAAGGCGATACGGTGCATATCCCCGCGATAGAGGGGTTGCTGGAGGAGTATTACGGGCAGGTGTACCTGGTGCCTGTAAAAGACAATGCAGGGGATGTATCGGCCGTGATGTGGATGTGGCAGGACCTGAGCGGTGAGATTAAACTGCAGCGGCAATTAAAAAAATCAGATGAGATCTTAAAATCCATCAATGCCGCCTTTATTGAGCTGGATAACGACTGCCATTGTAAATACATCAACCCGAACGGGGAGCTTTTTTTCGGCCGGCCCAAAGAAGCAATTTTGGGAAAAGTACTGTGGGATGCGTTTCCGCAAATGGCAGGTACAAAAGGGTATGACGCTATTTTAAAAGCGGTAAACGATCAGGTTAAAACCGAGGTGGAATTTTTTTCAGTTGTTTTTAATAAGTGGGTATTTATGTCGGCCACGCCTTCGGCCGAAGGGGTTATCATTTTTGTTTACGACCGGCAGGATATAAAGGAAGCCCAACAAAAGCTGCAGGAAGAACACCGCCGGATGCATGAAGCCCAGGCTATTGGCCGTATTGGAAGCTTTGAATGGAATGCCGGGGAGAAGGAAGTGTTATGGTCGGATGAATTGTACCGTATTAACGGACTGGAGCCGCAATCGGAGAAAATTACTATCGATAAAACTATTGGGTTGGTTCATCCTGCGGATTGGGGAGGATTTCAAAAGGTCCAGGAAAGAGCGGCAATAACACCGGGCTCATACAAACACATTCACCGTATTGTAAACCCGGATGGTACAGTTAAATGGGTAAACCAACAGTTTCAAAGTACGCCTAATGCAGAAGGTAAAGTAGTGAGAGTACACGGTACACTGCAGGATATTACAGCGCAACGGCAACGGGAAGCAGAGATTACAAAAGCCCTTACCATCCTGCAACAGGCCGAAGACCTGGCACAAATAGGAAGCTGGGAATATGATATAGCTTCCGGCGACTTTACGTGGAGCGATGGTATGTACGGTTTATTCGGTTTACCAAAAGGTAAGAAAGTATGCCCTGGTATCTATCAGGAATTTGCGTTCCATGATGACCAGGACCTCGCCAAAAAGATGATTGATACTATTCAGAAAGGCTATGAAACTTTGGATGAAATTGTTCGGATAAATAAGGGGGGTGAATTACGAACCCTTAAAGTGAAAAGCAGTGTGCTTCGAAACGACCTTGGGCAGCCGGTAAAAGTTGTAGGCGTTGACCTTGACATTACAGAGGCCCTTAATGCAGAAAATAAAATACAGGAAGGACGGCATCTCTTACTTCAAACCACCGCCTCTGCCCCGGATGCCATCTCTATTTTTGATTTAGACAGGAAAGAGCCCGTTTACCTGAATGCCTGTTTGGCTACCTGGTTGGGCTATACCGATGCCGAACTGGTGGCAATGGGTTTTGAAGGCCGCCTGCAACTGATACACCCGGACGACCGGGGAAGCCTCGTGGCGTTTATCCAGTTGATGCAAACGGTAGCTGACGGAGTAATTGAAACCCTTGAGTACCGGGTGCAAACCAAAGAGGGAAACTATATATGGCTGCGCAACAGGGGGAAAGTTTTTAAAAGAGATGAGGCAGGTAAGCCGGTGCAAATACTGAGCATTTTGCAGGATATTACAAGTGAAGTTGACTTGCACAAACAGGTAATGGAACGCACCCGTTTTGTAGAAGCACTTGTTGAAAATAATGTAAACCGTATTGCTGCTTTTGATACCGAGTTACGCATCACTAACTGGAATAAGCGTTGCGAGGAAGAGGTAGGGAAAACGAAAGAGGAAGTTTTGGGAAAGTGTTTGCTGGATGTATTTCCAAACATGGCAAATGATGAGGAAATAATGAATGCCTTTGAAAAAAGCAAAATGGGGGGAACGGTTCATGTGCCTATAAAAGAATCAATAAGCGGTAAGTATTTTGAACTTTTTTATATTCCACTGAAAGATGAGACAGCCAGGGTTTATGGCATCCTGACAATAGGCAATGAAATAACAGGCAGGGTTTTACATAGCGAAGAATTGAAAAAGCTCAATGAATCGCTTGAACAAAAGAATAAGGAACTGGAAGTAAAGAATGGAGAGATTACCGATTTTGCTTTTATTGCCTCGCATGATTTAAAAGAGCCCATACGCAAGCTGCACACCTTTAGCAGTTGGCTATTGGAAAAAGAAGCCGGGGGATTGAGTGACCGGGGGAAAGAGTTTGTGTATAAAATGGACGGCGCAGTGAAACGGATGGATGTGCTGCTTGCTGATATTACCACGCTTACCAAAGTGCAGGCCGTAAAAGAAGCCGGGCAAACAGTGGAATTAAACACTATAATAAAGGAAGTAGAAACCGAGTTAAGCGACGAGATTAAGGAGGCTAATGCAACCATTAAAAGTGCAGACCTACCGGTGGTTACAGGCAGTAAAAAACAATTGCTACACCTTTTTAAAAACATCATCAGCAACGCAGTTAAATTTCAACAGCCCGGTGTGCCCCCGGTAGTTGAAATACATGCCAACAGGGTGCACGATGTTGAAGGACTGCCTTCAGGTGCTTATTTAAAAATAAGCTTTACCGATAATGGCATCGGCTTCGATGCAAAGTACGCTTCTAAAATTTTTAAGGTATTTCAGCGCCTGCACCCACAAACCCAATATGCAGGCACAGGTATAGGTCTTGCCATTTGCAAAAAGATAATGGAAAATCACAAAGGCCATATAAGGGCTGAAAGCGCTCAAAATAAAGGAGCCGTATTTTGCTGTTATTTCCCCCTGTAGTTTTTCAACACC
>DASQMG010000236.1:0-2828 GCA_035645595.1 Flavisolibacter sp.
TTTAACTCAGGATCAGTGCCGCTATTGGCTTGTTTTTCAAAAAGCTCAATGTCTTTTTTGTGGTCCATGTTCATCATGCTGATAAAATGATTGTCGAACGCTTTACCTTTCATCTTTGCCATATCCTGCACATGTTTTTTCTTGTCGGCAGGCAAATCAGCGGGCGGTGTCATTCCTCTCCCAGAGACTATGGCCATTAATTCTGTATTCGCTTTTGTATGGTCGTTTACCAACATGGTACCAAAACCCTTAACACGTTCATTCACACCGTTTTGTTGCGCGGTTGTTCCCGACTGCACTTCAAGCATACCACCAATGGCTGCTTTCATTACAAACAGGGAGTCATCTTTACTTAAAGGCAGCTTATTAGCCGTAGAGATAGTAGCGGAATTGGCGTTATTTTCTGTGGCGGCATTATTATTCATAGCACCATTATTACTATTGTTGCTATCACTGGTTGTTGTGCTTGTGTTATCGGTGGTGGATGAAGATGATCCGGAGTCACCATTGCAAGCGGTTACACTTACCATCAAAATAACGCAGGCAGTGGCCAAATACATTTTTTTCATAATTGAGATTTTTACTTTCAGTACTAAAATTTTATGCCAGAACATTATTCGTTTTACTTTACGTTTAATGCGCGGGCAGGCTTTCGGATCCGGTTGCATCTAAGGCGGCATGCCGCTTTTCGAGGAAATAATTCTGCATTGTAAAATATTCTACTTTCAAGCTCAACTCATCTGTATGAAAAAAGTTCTTTCCATTCTTTTTTGCGTTTTTCTTATTTATAAGTCTAAAGCACAAATCCCATCCTTTATTAAAGACAGTATTGACAAATATGTTCAACAAGGCTTAAAGGATTGGGATATCCCGGGATTATCTATTGTCGTTGTAAAGGACGGTAAGATCGTGCTGGTAAAAGGATATGGTGTCAGAAATATCAGCACAAAAATGCCTGTCGATGAGAATACTTTATTCATGATTGCCAGTAATACAAAATTATTTACAGGTACAGCGCTGGCGTTATTAGAAACAAGAGCCAAATTGAACCTCAACGATAAGGTGACAAAATACTTTCCTGATTACCGGCTGTACGACACCGCTACAACGAATCTGGTAACGATTCGCGATCTTTTGACTCACAGGATTGGCACAAAAACTTTTCAGGGCGATTTTACTTTTTGGAACACAAAATTGAGCCGTGCAGAAATCATTAACAAAATGCGCTTGCTAAAACCTTCGCTTGTTTTCAGGCAGGACTATGGCTATTGTAACAGTTGCTTTTTAACCGCAGGCGAAGTAATACCAAAAGTTACGGGTCAGCAATGGGAGGCCTTTGTGCACGACAGCATCCTCCAGCCGTTAGGCATGTCAGGCACGATGGCGCTATCTACCGGGATAGAGAAACAGCCCAACGCAGCGGTCCCTTATACCACTTCCTACACCGGCGTTGTAACCCGGGTGCCTTATGATAACTGGAACAACCTCGCTCCCGCTGCGAGCATTATCAGCAACGCATCCGACCTTTCGCATTGGTTACAGATGCAGTTGGACAGTGGCCGATACAATGGTAAACGCATTTTACCATGGGCTGTACTGCAAAAAACAAGAGACGTCAACATCAGCACGGGTAGCCGCAAGTCATCGCTGTTTCCAACCCATTTTCGTGGCTATGGGTTAGGCCTGTTTGCTGCGGATTACAACGGTCGTCAAATTTACTGGCATACCGGCGGCGCGGGCGGCATGGTAAGCAATGTTTGCTTTGTTCCGGAAGAAAATTTAGGGGTTGCCATATTAACCAATAACGACAACCAGAACTTTTTTGAAGCCCTGCGTTACCAGGTTTTGGATGCTTACCTGGGCGTGCCTTATGTTAACAGGAGTAACCAGCAACTACCAGGATTTAAAAAAGAAATGCAACAACAGCTTGCACAAATTGAAAAATGGAAAGCAAGGGTAAAAGATACTCAACCGGATTTAGCGCTAGCCAAATATGCCGGTGCTTACACAAATGAATTGTATGGGACAGTTACGATAAGCCAGACTGGAAACCGGCTGCTAATAAATTTTGGGCTAAAACCTGAGCTTTCGGCCACTTTGAGCTATATGGACAATGGTGAATGGCTGATGCAGTATAACAACATTGAGTATGGTGTCTTCTCTATAAAGTTTGCAATTGAAGGCGAAAAAGTAAAATCAGTAACGACTAGACAAAACGAGTTTGTAGAATATGACCCCTATACTTTTATAAAGAAATAAGGCTATGTAAATTGAGTAAAGCCTTTGTTTAATTCAATGCTTTGTGCTTCAACAAAGGCGTTTACTTTTTCTATAAAAGAAAAGTCGGCTATAATAGTTTTGACGCTATTGACATCATCCGCGAAAATTCTATCTTCTTCGGCAAAACTTACATGTTCTCTTACATAGTCATGCGCAAACTCCAATACAACACTGCTTTTCAGAGGCCTCCTGAATTCAATTGCCTGGCAGGCCGAGAGCAGCTCGATTGCGAGAATGTATTCCAGGTTATCGAGTATGGATGCCAGTTTCCTTCCACTGATACTGCCCATGCTTACATGATCTTCCTGCCCGAGCGATGTGGGTATGCTGTCAGCACTAGCCGGGAAGCAAAGCGTCTTATTCTCTGAAACCAACGCGGCGGTCGTGTATTGCGGAATCATAAACCCACTGTTGAGACCTACATTTTTCATGAGCAGCATTGGAAGCCCCCATTTACCCTCTAACAACAGGTAACATCGCCGATCTGAAATATTTCCTACCTCGGCTGCGGCGAAGCAGGCATAATCCAGCGGTAGGGCCAAGGGTTG
>DASQMG010000237.1:0-2475 GCA_035645595.1 Flavisolibacter sp.
GGCCATATTGTAAGCGAGGGGGAAAACAACCGCATTAAATGGAATGTAGGTACATCAACGGCCACCTATACGGTTCCATTTGGTTATACCGCCACTTACCTGCCGGTAACACTTACCAAAGGCGCTGGTATAGGTAGTGGTTCCATTGTTTTTTCAACTTACAGCACCGGATGGAAGAATAGCGATTACCTGCCGACAGGTGTTACCAATATGCTAGGACAGGTGCCCGATCATTCTGCCTGGGCGCTTGATCGCTTTTGGCAGGTAAGTGCGGAAGGTTATACGACAAAACCTGCACTAACCAACCTTACTTTCACTTATGCAGATGCGGAGCACCAGGCCTCCGGTAACAACATTATAGAAGCTTACCTGGCTGCACAACAATGGAATAGCGCCGTGAATAGATGGGATGACGCACAGCCAGGAGGGTTTACCCATACTGCGGCCAATACAGTCAGGGTAGCATCTGTACCTGCAAACGGGTTTTATAAATGGTGGGTACTGACCGACCAACTATACCCTTTACCGGTAAAGCTTTTAAGTTTTACGGCAAGCGCTGTAAATAATGATGCATTGCTTAACTGGTCCACGGCATCAGAAAGCGCCACCACAGGCTTTGTGTTGCAACGCAGTAAAGGGGGTAATGTTTTTGAAGATGTAATTGCAGTAGATGCTAAAGGAAGTGGTGCGGGGAGCAAGTACCACTACAAGGATACGGTTGCGTACAAAGGGGCGTCGTTCTACAGGGTAAAAACGGTGCAAAGGGCCGGCAGTGCTGCTTACTCCGATGTACGGCGGATTTTTATACAAGACGATGCTCCCCATTTCATAGTTTATCCTAACCCGGTACTAAATAAAGAATGTACCGTTCAGCTACATGCGGCTTTACCAAAAGCAGCCGTGCTGTTGTTAGTGGATAAAAAGGGAGCCGTGGTAGCCTCCTACGGTGTACCGGCCGCACAACAAAAAATAGTGTTACGCTTACCGCAGGCATTGCCGGCGGGTGTGTATGTAGTAAACATACTGTTGGCCGACGGAACACAGCAGCACCAGCAAATTGTTGTTTACTAGAACATTGCTTCGACGGCTTATTTAGCATGTAGCGATATCCGCTGAAGAAAAGCTAAACCGGCCTACCACTATTGTTTTGGATGATCATCATTTACTTCAATCCAATAACCATCCGGGTCCTGAAAGTACAACTGCTTAACCTTGTCAACTCTTGTTGTAATAGCGCCTTTCACACCAGGCCAGTCTTCAAATGAAATTTTGGCTTTAGCAAGTTTCTCAGCGAAGGCGGTAACTGACGCCACGCTAAAACAGAGGTGAGTGTTTTTTGATGGCGTTATAATGTCACCCGGATTTTGAATCAGGTGAAGGTGTGCAACGTCGCCAATAGAGAACCAGGTATGGCGACCATCATGAAACGGTTCTGGGATAGTATCCAGTTCTAAAAATTCCTGGTAAAAAAGGGTGCTTTTTTTAAGGTCGTGAACGGAAAGGGCGATATGATTGAGGCGGGTTTTTTGCTGGGCAAAAATATTGCTGAAAGCGCAGGCAGAAAAGAGCAGGAGTAGAGCAAAGATCTTTTTGTTATTCACTGTAATAAATGTTTGGAACAAGATAAATAATAGCTGCGGAACTAAGACAATCTATTATTTTTGCCATCCATAAATTTTTTGGTCCCGTAGTTCAATGGATAGAATAGAAGTTTCCTAAACTTTAGATGCAAGTTCGATTCTTGCCGGGACCACCAAACTGTTCTCTCAGTGTTTGATAATTACCTGACTCACTTCATCATTACCTTTTAAGAAGAAATCCAAAAACACGAAGTAGGAAAAATAAAAACCGGGCTCTTTTTAAAGTGCCCGGTTTAATTCGTTCATCAGTATCAGGAGAGAAATTCTCCCAATCCTTTATCAGTACATTACAACTTCACCAACTTTATAATAGAGTAATCCCCGGCCGTTTTTGTTGCCTTTAAATGATACAATCCGGCCCGTAGATGCGCCGCCTCTAACCGAATAGACATTTGGTTATTCAGCATTTTGCTTACAACGATTCTGCCGCTCAAATCTATAATTTCCAAACGTCTTACGCCTTGCAGGTTACTGATGTTTATTGCCGATGCAAAAGGATTGGGGCCTACAATAATTTCGTCACCCGCATAGCGGTACACAATATTTTTTACCACCGAGTAACTGCTTCTTCCATCCCTGTCAATACTTTTAAGGCGGTAGTAATAAGTGCCCTCCGCCTGCAAAAAGTCTTGAAGGATGTACTTTCTTTCCACGGTACTCCATCCTGCTGCCGGTACCGTTGCTATATACTTGAAATTGCTGCCATCGGTACTCCTTTCAATTTCAAAATTCTTTGTATTGATCTCGGAAAGGGTAGCCCAGTTTATAATTGCGGTATTTCCGGAAAGCTTCACCGTAAACGCAAGGCCGGTAACTGGTAATATAATTCCGCTGC
>DASQMG010000238.1:0-2933 GCA_035645595.1 Flavisolibacter sp.
GTTTATATCCCTGCCCGCCCATGTTGGCCTGGCTGCAACGATAGCGCCGCCATTAGCCGAGAATGAAGACGCAAAGCCATATTCAAACCAGGCATGCACTTTCATGCCGGCGGCATGGGCTTCGGTAATCATTTCCTGCAAGGGATCGCGCCCTTCGAAGCCTTCTTTGATTTGTTTGCCAATAAGGTTTTGCATTACGGTGCTTGGGTAAACCGTGCGGGCATTATTGTAAACCACAACAAAAATTTGGTTTAGTCCCGCGGCTTTAAAAGTGGCTACGGTTTGCTTGATCTCAGCCAGGCTGTTTAAAGCTGTACTTGCCGTAGTAGTAACCCAGGCACCCCTGATTACATTTGGGTCAACAGGAGGCGGTGTTGGTGGAGGTGTGGGCCCGGGCGACGATGTTTTTTTGGAGCAACCGACTATTGCTAAAATGAGCAGAGGCAATGTAATTTTTTGTAGCAATCGCATGACGTGAAAGTTTATTTTTTTAGGATGAATCGAAATTAAATATTTTTTCTAATTTTAATCATCTTTTTAAAAAAATTAAAAAAGATGATTACTGTATTTCTCACCATCCCTTAATTCCAACCTTGCGTGGTTAATACTCAACAGAAAAAACGACATCCCATTACCTGGATTCCCACCACCTGGTTCGCAATGGGGCTTCCCTTTGTGGCGCTGGCGGCGGCCAGCTCTATCATGTACAAAAACCTGGGCATCTCCGATTCCAGGATCGCTTTCTGGACGTCCCTTATTATGCTGCCGTGGACTTTAAAGCCTTTGTGGGGACCATTCCTGGAGATGTTCAGGACAAAAAAGTTCTTTGTTTATACTACGCAGATTTTTACCGGCGTGCTGTTCGGGCTGGTAGGGCTGTCGCTAAGGCTGGATTCGTTTTTTGCTGTATCTATTGCTTTACTGGCGATTGTTGCCTTAAGCGCCTCCACACACGATACGGCCGCCGATGGGGTGTATCTGAATGAACTAACGCCAAGACTCCAGGCCAAATATGTAGGCTGGCAGGGCGCCTTTTACAATATCGCAAAAGTAGTATCCGGCGGCGTGCTGGTGTATGCCGCCGGCGAGCTGGAGAAAAAGATGGGTATTGCCGCGGCCTGGATGATTGTAATGTTTTTGTATGGCGCTATCATGATAGCCCTGGGCATTTACAATAAAGTAATGTTGCCATCGGGTGGCGAAGCCAAAACGGTACACTCGGTAAAAGAAAGCATGGCTACATTGAAAGACGTGATCGTAACTTTTTTCCAGAAAAAAAATATTTGGTTTAGCCTGTGCTTTATTGTTTTTTACCGTTTTGCCGAAGGACAAGCCATCAAGATCACTCCTTTATTTTTTAAGGCTGCAAGATCAGAGGGGGGGTTAGGGTTGAGCACATCGCAGATCGGTGTTTTGTATGGCGTGGCCGGCGCCATTGCCTTTGTGCTGGGCTCTATTGCCGCCGGTTATTTTGTTTCCAATAAAGGACTTACCAAAAAAACACTGCTGATACTTTGTTGCTTTTTTAATATTCCCTTCCTGGCTTATGCTTTTTTAGCGGTTACGTTGCCAACAAACGTTTATGTTATAGGTTCGGCAGTGGCTATTGAATACTTTGGTTACGGTTTTGGCTTTGTAGGATTGATTTTATTTATGATGCAGAACATTGCACCGGGCAAATACAAAATGGCGCATTATGCTTTCGGTAGCGGCTTAATGAATCTGGGCTTTATGATACCGAGTATGGTGAGCGGCTTTGTAAGTGATTGGCTGGGCTACAAAGAATTTTTTGTTTGGGTGCTGATAGCTACCATACCGGCTTTTATTGTTACCTGGCTTGTACCACTGGCAGTCCCGGAAGTTGAAGCATCTGCTGCGGAGATTGCGCAGGAACAAAATATGATAAGCCAATGAAAAAGAACGGCCTCCATCCCGACCTTCTCCCAGCAGGGGAAGGCCAACAACACCCAACCTTTGCTTTTCCGGGTGGCTTTTTGGATTCAACTATAAAAAAGGAGAATGATTTTTTTCCTGCTTTCAGCCTGACTTTCGCCTTTACACCAGGAATGGAATTTAGCACAATCTATAGCCTTCAGAAAAAGTTGGTGGGGATAAGCCTCTTTTTTTTCGTTTTCTCTGTGGCCCTTTCTGCCCAGGACATAGATACTACCTATTTAACTTCTTACTACGAACAAAAGGTTACGCAATTCCGCCTGCTGCCTGATACAAAAGAGGAGATAATTTTTCTTGGTAACAGTATCACCGATATTGGCGAGTGGGCAGAGATCTGGCAAAATACGCGGGTAAAGAATCGCGGCATCTCCAGCGATAATACATTTGGCGTGCTTGCCCGGCTGGACGAAGTAGTATCATCAAAGCCTTCCAAGATTTTTATCCTGATCGGTATAAACGACATTGCGAAGGGCACGCCGGATAGTGCCATTGTTTCCAATTACAAAAAAATCATCGGGCGCATTCAAACTTCATCACCCCAAACCTTTATTTACGTTCAAAGTATTTTGCCCACAAATAATGAATTCACAGAGTATGTCCGGCACCAGAACAAAGACCAACACATCCGGGCGGTAAATGGCGAATTGAAAGAATTCTGCGGTACAAAAAAACTGGTGTATGTCGATTTATACAGCCGGTTCGTTGACGTCAACCACAAACTGGATAAGCGGTATACCAATGATGGCTTGCACCTTACCGGCAGCGGCTATATGCTCTGGAAAAAAATCCTAACAGCAAACGGTTACATGAAATAATATGCTCATTACAGGAACCTTTATAGATGAAATAAGCCACGACATCCCCCACCAAAACTGGGGGCCTAAAGAATGGGAGCAGGACTTTTTGCATATGCAGGCTGCCGGCATTGACACCATTATTTTAATCCGTTGTGGCTACCGTAAATTTCTAACCTATCCATC
>DASQMG010000239.1:0-13260 GCA_035645595.1 Flavisolibacter sp.
TCCATTGCTGGTAGCGTTTGGCGATAAGGATGGTGCCGTTGACTGGCACCAGGGTATTGAAATGTACAGCACTATGCGCCGCATGGAAAAACCTCACATTATGTTAGTGTATGCTGATGAAAATCATGGACTGGCAAAAAAGGAAAACCAAATTGATTACCAAAAAAGGCAAAAAGAATATTTTGATCACTACCTGTTAGGCAAGCCTGCTGAAAAATGGATTACTGAAGGCGTTCCAATGCAGGATAAATTAAAGAGAGAAAGGGAAACACCTGCCAAGGCTTTTTGATAAACGATTGTAAAGATTAGGATGCCGTCTCAAAAAGACAGGGTGGGTTTTGGCAAGTAATGGGCGTAAGCAGCATTATAAGGCTTGACATAAATATCAACAAGAGAACGTCAGCGTAACGTGTACCGGTAATGTTTTAATTTAAGAGGGGGTTTCCAATGTTTATTCTTAAACCATTTTATCATGAGGCCAAAACCTCAAAAGCCCTCTACAGAGAACTTTGTAAAAGACATTCTCGTAAAGCTGGATCACTATTACTGCGCGGAAGAACTAAACATAGCACTGGAAAACTTTGTTCGCTGCTACAACTACCACCGGTATCATGAGTCGCTGAATAATGTTACACCTTAAGATGTGTACTATGGCAAAAGAGAACAAGTCTTAAAGCGTAGAAAAAAGATCAAACAACAAAGTATGTTGCAAAGAAGAAAGATCTACAACCAGGAAAAATCTAATATTTAATCCGGCCCCTTGTGATTACTAAAAAAGAAAAATCAATAGCTTAAACAAACAAAACCCTCTCTAACAACTAGTCTACTTTGTTTTGACGACATACAAGAAGCCATTATCCCGCACTACAGCGCTATAGATAATAGGAGCAATGCTCTTAAGAGAGACGAAAATACTGCTACTGATAAAGTGGAGATGCTACTTGCGCCAACGTTTTGATTTTATAATAGAAGAGCTTATTTTTCCATTTACCCTCCAACAATATTTCGGTACCTGTCACTCTTTGTGGAGATTTTTCATACTTTTTATCATTGCTTATCTGTAGTTGAAACAAAGTATTACCATGCTGCGGCGTAAGCACAATATTTTCATCATGCATGGTTTTGCCGACAATGAATTGTCCTTTGTTAACCGGATAAGAAATTAAAGAAAAGGATCTTCCGGCTCTCCAGGCCTTTCTCCATTTTACTGAAGAGTCTGTTACTTCTACATAAATTGTAACCACTGTATCTCGCTGATTATTTAACTCCCTGCCATTTTCATCTACTGCGACCATACCTGGAATTGGAATCATAAAATAGCCGCGAACCTGGGCAACTGGCACTTTAACTTGTGCACATGAAGGCAATGTATAAAAGCAAGCAATTAATAAAAGAGAGTAAAGATATTTTTCCATTTATCGAATTTATCTATTATAGACAAACGGCCGGCCAATTCACCATTTTTATAGAGAATACGCAATTCTTTAAAGGCTTAAAAGCTATTTCCTTCTTTCTTTGTTGTAAATGAGTAATGCATGTAAAGGAAATGTCTAAGCATTATAATTAATGACCGGTTTCAGCGAATTTATGCTCTGAAAATATCTTTCTATTTCCTCAAATTCGAGTTAGTAAAATATTTATATTTATACAAACCTTAAAAATTCACCTCCAACTACTTCCGCATGAAAAAATATTTACCCTTACTTTTTTTACTTACGCTTCTATTGACTTCAACAGTAATTTTTATTCAAAGGTTTCAAGGACTTCACAAAAATGTTTGGTTTGGAAAACAATTTGTTGAAAAGGAATCAGATGATGAGGGTGACGATCATGAAGACAATCCTGAGGCTGCCTTGCTGCAGGAGTTTGAACGAACGAAAGATCCGGCTCTGAACATCGTACCAAGAGAAAGATTAGCCCAAGCCTTTGCTTATAAAAATAGGTTAGCATCATCGCAATCAAGAGTTACTACAGCAGTACCAGGAATAGGTTGGTTAGAGCGAGGTCCTAGTAACGTAGGAGGGCGCACACGTGGACTCATTTATGACCTGAATGATTCAACTAATGGATATAAGAAAGTATGGGCAGGATCTGTTGGAGGAGGATTATGGTATACCAATGATATAACCGCAGCAATTCCGCAATGGAATAAAATCAACGATTTTTTTGATAACCTGGCTATAAGTGCGCTTGTGCAAAATCCTGACAATCCACAAGAAATGTATTTCGGCACAGGAGAGGGATGGCAAAATTTTGATGCAATAAGAGGATTAGGCATTTATAAAAGTTCCGACGGAGGGGCTTCCTGGATAAGAATAACAACAGCGCCAGCAGTAAATTTCAAATATGTCAATGATCTTGTAATAGATAAAAATGGAGCTCTGTATGCAACCGTTGTTCAGTTCTCAAACACTGACCCTGGTGGGGTTTTTAAGTCTACTGACAAGGGAGTTACCTGGACGCAGGTCTTAGGAAATTTAAATGGTGGTTTTGGCAGTTCCGCACGGGGTGCAGATTTAGAGGTTGCGTCAAACGGAGATGTTTATGCTACATTAGGAACAAATGGAAGCAATGGGGGAATATATCTTTCTACATATTCCATTAATACAACGAACACCGGCAACACCGGAACCTGGGTTAACATTACTCCTAATGCCAGTGGAGTAGTAACAACTCCTGCCAGTTTATGGCATCGAATCGAAATAGCAGTAGCGCCTTCTGATACCAATGTAGTGTATGCTTTATTCCAGGGAGCTGGCTCCAGTAATTGCACCTCCATCCAACGCTATGATAAAGCCACAAATTCATGGTCAGTTAAAACTGTTCCCACGATCATCGACCAGGGAAGCAACTCAAATTTTACGCGGGGCCAGGCTTGGTACGATCTTATCGCAGCGGTGAACCCACTTAACCCAAATACTTTATATATAGGCGGTGTTGATGCACTGCGAAGCATTGACGGAGGAACAACATGGGTACAAATGACCGCATGGTCGTTATTTAATTCTCCTGCGTTTACTGTAGCCCAGAATGTTCATGCTGATCATCATCAAATCTTATTTTTTCCTGCTGATTCATCAAGAGCCTTGTGGGGTACAGATGGAGGCGTTTATTATACTACGAATGCTTCTGTTCCTACAGGCAAGCCAATTTTTGAAAATAAGAACAATAGTTACAATGTAACCCAGTTTTATACGGTTGCGTTGCACCCTTTGCAAACCAACTATTTTCTTTGTGGCTCACAGGATAACGGCACTCAAAAATTTACTGCACCCGGTATAAATGCTACCCAACAAGCTACTGGCGGTGATGGCACTACTACTTATATAGATCAAACGGATGGAAGAGTGCAAATTTCGTCAGTACCCAATAACAACTATTTTGTTTCAATTGACAATGGCGCCACATTCAGACAACGTTCATTCAATAACAACGGGTCTTTTGTAAATCCTACCGATTATGATGATGCCAGTAAAAGACTCTATGCTGCTAATACCACTGGAACTTATTTCCGGTGGAACAACCCTTATGTTGCAGGTACCGATACGACTACTGTTACCTGCCCTCAGCTAACCGGAACCGTGACCCATGTTTTCTGTTCGCAAATCACTCCTAACCGTGTTTACTTCGGTATGAACAATGGTTCAGTGGTAAGAGTAGATAGTGCTCAATCAGGCAAAACAAGAAATGGTGTTGTATTAAAAACAGGTACCGGTTCCGTCTCCTGTGTTGCAGTTGATCCTGCTGATGAAAATCATTTATTGGTTACGTACAGCAACTATGGCGTTGTCAGTGTTTTTGAAAGTAAGAATGCTTTATCTGCGTCTCCAACCTGGACATCGGTAGAAGGCAATCTGCCTGATATGCCCGTTAGATGGGCTCTTTTTGATCCACGAAGTTCTAAAATGGCATTGCTTGCAACCGAAGTTGGCATATGGTCTACCGATAACTTAAATTCATCAGGAACAGATTGGCAGCCTACTAATTCAGGGTTAGCCAATGTAAGAGTTGATATGATAAGGTATCGTCCCCAAGACAGGACAATTGGTGCTGCTACCCACGGAAGAGGACTATTTACATCTGTAGTGCCGAACGTTACTACCCCGGATATTAATTTTGTGACAGGCACAGTGGGCTATACAGAAGCAACAAATCTGACTACTGCCGGTTGCAGAACTTACCGTGACTATACAGTTCAAATGATTATTGCTAATCCTCCTACAGGTACTGCAACCGCAGTGCTTAAAGTAGAATCTGAAAGTACGGCTACATTCGGAGTAGATTTTGAATACACTACCAATGGCGATTTTAACTCTCCAAGTAATCTTATAACCTTTACCAGTGGTGCAACGACCCAAAATATAACAGTAAGGGTTTATGACGATGCGGAAGTAGAGGGCGACGAATTTTTTAAGTTGAGCTACGAGATACAGGGCACATCAGATGCTCAACGAGGGGCCGGATTCCAGACGCTGTCGTTCAATATTATCGACAGTGATATGGTACCTACCACTGCTAACGCAACGTATACTGCGGGTACCTTGAATTTTTTCCTCGAGACCAGTCAGGGAGCTACCACACCGTTTGATGCAAGGTTAGCAAGCAAAAGAACGCAGATCTTGTACAAGGCCTCCGATCTGGCAGCAGTAAACGCAACGAAAGGTTTGATAACAAGTATTGCTTTGCCAATCAATAAAAGAAGTACCAGAGCCTATCAAAATGTTACCATAAAGATGGGGCTATCAAGCCGTACAAATCTTGTAACTGGCGGATCGTTTTTTGTAATACCAACTACAACAGTTAAAAATCCATTCACTTTTACCCCGGCTACATCAACAGCAGGAGGCCTGACATTTAATACGTTCACACTGGATACACCTTTTGAATGGGATGGTGTAAGTAGTGTAGTTGTTGAGTTTTGTTATAACAATGGAACGGCAGATCCTGCAAACTTCTCAGATAGAACGGCAGGTTTCATTGAAGGTCCGGATGCAGATGGTAACACTATTTGGCAGGACAATATTGATTGTAGTGGAAGTTTCTCCGGAAGTGGTTTATCAAATTTCGCTCAGGGATTAAGACCGCAAATAAGATTTACAATCTCTGCCACTATACCTGCTACTGCGTTGAATACGACCAGGACGGAGTATCTAACACTTTCCAATGATCTTTATTATTATTCGGGTGGTTTTGTTCTTGCCCGGATTCGCAGTTTGTCTGCGCTTAACTACGGTTGTACCGAAGTTACGATTGACAGGGCTGGAACCGGTGCACAACCGTTTCTCAACAACAGTCCATCAAGTTACCTGATGGACAAAACCTACCGCATACTGCCAGCATCCAATTACAGTAACGGCAGCTCCGAAATAACCTTCTACTTTACTGCTGCAGAAAAGCAGGGATGGGAAGCCGCCACAGGTCAAATTTTTAGCAACATAAGGGTCGTTAGAGTGCCTACTAAAATAAGTGATGTAACTCCAGCAACCCCGGCCTCTGATGTGCAGGTAATTACTCCAATTGCCATAGGAACAATTGGCCCCAACTTTTTTATAACCGCAGCTTTTTCAAATGGCCTGTCAGGAGGTTTTGGCTTCGGCATACCGGGTGCTGTACTACCTGTTACTTTATTAAGCTTTACTGGCAAGGTGGAGGGTAACAATGCATTGCTAACATGGCAAACTTCTTCTGAGCAGAACAGCCATCATTTTGATATAGAGAAAGCAGTAGATGGGATCAATTATCGTAAAGTTGGTGAGGTGAAAGCGGCTGGTAACAGCAATACAATACAGAGCTACGGCTACTTAGACAAAGAACTACTGTTGGATAAGAATTACTACCGATTGAAAATGGTTGATATTGATGACAAAAGCAAGATTAGCCATGTTGTTGTCCTACAGACTACTAAGAACCAGGAAAACTTTACTGTTATAAATAATCCATTTAGCGATTATATTGATATTCGATTTGGAAAAGTTCCACAACGACCGGTTAAAATTCAATTAACTGACGCTTCTGGAAAAATATTGCTAACACAAATGTTTAGCGGTCTTTCACAGAACATCTTGAGATTTAATACTTCTGCCAAATTTCTCACTACCGGCTATTATATTCTTTCTGCAGAAGTTGATGGCTCCATATACAGCGCAAAAGTGTTGAAACAATAAAAAAGATGTTTTACATTTTTTGCTTGTTCAGAGGCTGCAATAGCAGCCTCTTTTTATTTGGCTCGGATAGCATAGTAACACCAGGTGTAGTATTTTTCCTCTATTAAATAGCAGAACCAAGTATATCTTTCCGAAAGACTTGCAATTGGATTTGCTTATTTCATAGTGGGGTGACAGGTTAAAACCTCACAGATGTATATTTATTTAAACCTCACAGATTGTACTATTCCTGGACATCATTCTTTCGACTATTTCCAAATTGATCTATCTCTGCTCTGGTGAATTTTCAACTTCTAAGTATCATGACGGGGGATCATAGGGCCTTCTCAAAGGGTAGGGGGAGCTCTTTGTTTACCCGGGCTAGATTGAGAACCCGAAATGCCGCTTTTACTTATCCTTGCTCACACCATTTGCAAAATCAAGTATCTAAATCTTCGGTACATCGTAGAGTAGGCGAATTGAGGTACTAAATCGGCTATACCGATATTACTGCTTTGTGTAATAGGAAGTTGCACATTATTGAATGATAACGTCGCGAACAAAGCGTTCGCATTTCTATGAATCACGTGGAGAATAGCGAGGTTGAACCAGGTGCCATTATTAGTAGTTGAAGGAATATGATTTTACCACTATGAAATCCTTAGTTTTGGTGCAATTCTTTAAGTGAGCTAAAACGACTTAAAACGAGACAACATCACCCTTTGTTCTCCACCGAAAAAAGGGTATATAATACACTAATTTTCAATAGGATATAAAAGAGATCTGAATCCTGACACGGTCACCATTATAATCAAGCACTTAGAACGTAATTGTTTTAAGTGCTTTTTTATTTGCACCCAAATTGCATCTTAAATCTAATTTCGCATCACTTTCCTTGTTTTCTAATGATTGCTGTAATAGCACTATTAACAGATCTGCAATTACTTTTTAAAGAAGGTAGCAAGCTCTATATCTAAAGGAATTGCCAACCTCACAATTGTCATAAACACGATATTCTTCAGGCCATTTTCAATACGGGGAAATTTCTGTTCGGTTGATGCCAGGCTGAAGTCTCCCAGGTCAAGTTGAGAAAGACCTCATCCTTCCTGCAGCTCCCACAACGATTACCAAAGGCCGAAAAATAACCATCTGACTGAAAGATGGGTACCGCTGTAGTTTTCAACGAGGTGCCGCTAACAGCGTGTTGCTGCAATGGCGGCTGAAGAATGTGTTTTGAGCAACAGCAATTCTATGTTACTTTAGTGAAAACGTGAAGCTGAAGGACAAGGAATGCCACCACGGCATAAATACCCGTTCCGTTGTGCGAAATCACAGCAGTATGTGTGGCGAGACGCCTAAAGTATTCAGCGATGACAGATCTATTTACATGTTATGAGCCGACGTCTTACACCAAAGTCATGAGAAAAACCCATCGTAGAAGCTATAACGAAACATTGTCTTTTTTATGAAGCAATCTATCCTTTTGCAGGTCTTATCCTTGATGATGCTACAACTTGTAGCACAACCTAAAACAGTCAAAGTCCATGGAGTTGTAAAGGATACGGCCGTGAAAAGCATCGAACTAACACATCCGGTAGATGTTAAACTTTCAAGGTGGGAGGATACGAAGGTGGATGTCATAAACGGGGTATTTAACACGTCGATACAAGTTCCTTTCCCGGTAGAAATCAGCATCTCTTATGGAAATAGAGTCTTCAGAAAAAATTACATTTATAGTGATGCGGAAATACTGATTGACACCGCTGGTGAGTTGCATCTAATCGGGTCACCACTGCATGAGGAATATAAAAATGAGTTTTTGCCTTTCTTTCGATCCAACGACCAGATTTATGACTCCTTACGATCTTTTTACGCGAGGATTTATAAAAAATATGGTCAGGATATTCCAAAAATAGTAAAGGACAGTGCTATCCTTTTACAAGACAAATACTACGGTCAAAGAGCAACATTATTAGGCGAATACATCAAACGACACCCGAACTCTTATGTCCCTTTATGGGATATAAACTTTTTTGTTGCCATGTCTCCCACACATCGCTACTTTGATTTTGAAAAACTGTTTTCTTCTTTTTCCGACCGGATGCAGCAGCAGCCATTTATCAGTATTTTAAAGGAGAAAATAAAGGAGTCAGCTAAGATGCAAGTGGGCCAACTATTCCCGAAAGAGTTTTTTAAGGGGTATGAACAAATGCAAAGCAGAATCCAGGAAAATAATCAGTACTATTTGATTGATTTTTGGTACAGCCATTGTGTTCCTTGTGTTGCACGGTTTCCCAAGTTAAAAGAAATTTATCATCAGTTTCACAGTAAAGGATTTGATATTGTATCCATTTCTGTGGATAAGCAAAAAGACAAAAAAGATTACCTGGCAGCCATTAAAAAATATGGCCTTGCTTGGAACCATATTTGGGATAAGGAGGGAGTATCAGCCGAAAAATTCAGTATCAATGTTTTCCCAACCTATATCTTACTGGATAAAAATGGCAGTATCATCAATCCTAATGTTCAAGACAGTGAATTGGAAGCGTTTTTGAAAAAGAGTTTAAGTAGTCGATAGCCATTCAGACATGCTTATATGGGTCAAACTCCGGGTATTTCTGTTTTAGGTGAACAATAAACAACGGCATTATTTTGAAAGCGGCTAAACTGACATTCGCACAACACTGCGTTTGTAAAAGCATGGCTGAAGCACTATCTTTCAACCATAAAACATTTATCAACAACAAAGCAGATGTGAAGCTGAAGTAATTTAAATATCACGCCTTCACAAACGCTTTTGACGTTAGCACCAATTAAATGACAGACATTACAGCCATAATCTTTCAATATCGAGAATGTTGCAGACATCTTTGGAATAGTTACTTTCTAAAGCTTCAATGGAATGAAGGGTTCTGGGACATGCAGGATTATTTTAATGAAGTATCACAACGATTATTTCAAACTACTGTTCTAAGGCAATGTTTTGGAGGTAATGAAATTAAACCCACAGAAACAAATTATTATAAAGAAATCAAAGTGGAACCAAACTTTGGGCCCATTGGTTTTCAGGCTATGTGGGCAGACACTGGTAGAGGATATTCTGAATGGAAAACAATTCAAATAACATCGACTGGAAATGATTTTAGGTTTATTGAATTTTTCGATTGGACAGTAGAGCAAACAATGGAATGTCAATTTTCAAAGGTTAAATTAACCGCTTCGAATGAATATCCTGAATTAGTTAACAATGATTTCTTACTTGATACATGGAACGTAAGATTTATAAAGAGCGAATAAATGGTGCTAACAGTATGGTTATAAAATTGTGGCGGAACTATAAGCATTCGACTGTAAATCGCTATTTTGCTTTTGTAGTTACTTGAAACTGACGGTTTTTAAATGCCACAACTTTATAAACACTTTAGCGTTAGCAACCACTTTTGTAAAAGTGCTAAATCATTAATGTAATAATGAAGACCTTCCTGTTTCTTATACCGTTTTTTGTGATGCATATCCTTGGTTCGACTAATAGGAGGCCACAGTGTCAATCTACCCTATATCTACAAAATGAATTTCCAACTGGCTGGTACCTGACAGTGGACAGCGCAAAAGGAAACAAATTGCAGTTAGACAAATCCAGGCTGTATTCCTATGTTGATGCCTCTCCCTTCATATCAGCAGAAGGAATTGATAAACTGGAAATCATTCCAGAGAAGACTGGTGATTTTACTTTAAAGATGAAGTTCACTAACAAGGCAGCTAAGATTTGGGAAAGAGCAACAGATGTTTCTTATCGGGAACTCAGTGGTCTTGCGTTTGTCGTAGACGGAAAACTGATTTATGTTGGAAAATATTATAAAGGGAAAATTACAGACGGTGAAGCACCTATTACCAGAGAGGAATATACGAAGCATGAGTTAGAGGAAATAGTATCCAAAATTAGAAATGGTAAGAAACATTAAGCTGTTGCCGACATCAAATTTCTAAAACCAAGGCGGAAGAACAACTTCTAAACTGAATATCTTTATTCAACAACAGAACAAAAGTGGAACTTGCGGAACTTGAAAATGCCTTGGCTTCAGAAATCTGTTTAATGTTGGTGACAAGCAATAACAGACCAGAAAAATGGGAATCAAGTATAGAGAAGGAAACATAAATGATTTAAACAGTTTTAAGAACTTAGCTGTTAAGTCCTGGGGGCAGTTTCAGGGTAAACTCAAAAGCGATAATTGGGAGAAGTTGTATAACAGCCTGAATAACGATAATACATACATTGAACTTCTGGACAAATCAAGATGCTTCGTTTGCACGACAGACAAAGAGGAAATAATAGGCATGGCGTTTCTTGTACCAAGCGGAAATCCAACAGAAATCTACGACAAGAAGTGGTGTTACATCCGGTTTGTAACTGTTGACCCGGCAAATAGTGGACAAGGGATAGGCAGAAGATTGACAGAACAGTGTATTGAATTAGCAAAAGAAAAAGGTGAAAAGATAATAGCATTGCATACCTCTGAAATTATGGAGAAAGCAAGGCATATTTATGAAAGCCTGGGCTTTAAGATTTTAAAAGAGATAGATCAAAGACTCGGCAAAAGATATTGGGTTTACATGCTTGACATTGACCCAGAAAAAGGCAAAACGTAAGGTGAAATTTGCCAGCCACCAACATCAGATTTCTAAAAACAAGGCTCAAGAACATGACCTACACAGGATAACTTTAATCAAAGCAAGGATAGAAGTGAAGCTACATAGCTTTGAATACCTTGGCTTCAGAAATCTGTTCCGCGTTGCCTGAAAACCTATCAAACCTGTTGACACTCTCCGCTGCAGTTTGTATCCATATAAGTTTAAGTAGTTTGAGCCAGCTTTGGTGTCTGTCCCTACACACTGGAGGATACCTGACCGCAGCACTGCAGCTGGCTTCACAGAATATTTATGCAAATTCTAACCCTGTGTACAATAGATTCTCAGCAAATTCTATGTTATTAATAACGGGTTGTTGTGTTGCCTGTAACTTTTCTTTGCATTCAATCGTCGCATCAAATTGGCACTGGGCTATTCTTTTACACCTCATAAATGTCGCAATACGATGTCAACAACATTCATCAAAATCTTTTGTTTTCTTTCTTTGCTGTTCCCGCAATACGTATTTGCCCATAATGGCAGCATAGCCTATGCCCGCCCGCTTGGCAAGATCACAGTTGACGGCGACTTTTCGGATTGGCCGCGGGATGTCGTCAAATACAGGATCGGCATGCATCTGTCCGATACAAAGCCGAAAGATGAGTCTGATTTTTCTGGTTTTTTCCAGCTTGGCCACCGGCTCGACAACCGCTCCCTATATATTGCGTTTACGGTAACCGACAACGACTTTATAGAAGATACCAGTGCAAACGTACAGTGGAATACACAGGACGGGTTGGAGCTTAGCATCGATGCCCGCCACCTGCTTTCCGGCTCGGGTGTGGCTTCTTTCATGTACAGCAAAAAACTCCGCAACATCAATCATGCTTTTTATGATCCCTTTGCAAAGACTGCCTCCTGGGACATTATGGAGGTAGCTATGACGACCAAGGGTAATACACGGTTCTATGAGTGGCGTATCATTTTGGGGCCCGAAATGGCCATCGGCAAATCGGTTGGCTTTGATTTCCAACTTTTCGACAAGGATGCAGATGAAAGTTTTTCGTATTCGGCCTGGGGTAAGGGCGGCTTTAAATTTAGGGATCCCAATAGCCTGGGCGATGTGCTATTATTGCCTGCTAACGCTAAACTGGCTACCGTTTTTGGTCAAGTGGGCTGGGATGGCCCAATGAAAGAATTGCTGCCCGGCCGGGTTCGTTTCAGGGCTGTTCACAATCCCAAACTTTGGTTGGATGCCGGACTGGATAGCGTAGGAAATTATTCGGTATCCGTTCCGCCGGGTGAATACGCCGTCACGTTACCGGATGCTTATTTGATTAAGGGCAATAACGTATATGCAACCGGCCAAAAAGAGCCCGTTACCATACTGGCAAAAGGAGGGCAAAAAACGACGGTACCTCAGTTTATTATTCCCACTACACCTGCTCCCACCTTAATTCCGAATAAAGGCATCCTCCACGATTTTACACCGGCAAGTGCAACCCAGGTAGATCGTTTTATAGAAACGTATCAGGCATACTTCGGTATTCCCGGTGTTTCATTGGCATTGATCAAAGACGGCAAATTGGTTTATCACAAAACGTACGGTGTAAAAAATACAATGACTGGTGAGAAAGTGAACGGCAATACACTTTTTGAAGCGGCTTCCATTACAAAGCCAGTATTTGCATTTGCCGTTCAGCGGTTAGCCGAACGGGGCGTCATTGATCTCGACAAACCACTCTGGCTCTATCTCCCTAATCCTGATATTGCGTACGACGAACGCTATAAATTGATAACAGCAAGACATGTGTTAACTCATCGCACCGGCTTTCCAAACTGGCGATCGATGAATGAGGACGGAAAGCTGAACCTTAAGTTCATACCCGGCACAAATTATGGCTATTCTGGTGAAGGTTTTGAATACCTGAAAATGGTAGTAGAAAAAATTACCGGTAAAAAAGTGGAGCAGGTATTGCAAGAAGAAGTGATAGAGCCGATGGGCCTTTATCATACATTTTTCTCTAAAAACGATTCCTTGCACAGGATGGTAGCTTATGGTCATTTTGACCGCTTACCTAGTAACAATGATTTACCAGAGTCGCCTGGGATGGCCTGGTCTATGCATACAGAAGCCAATATATTTACACGATTTATGCTTTATATCCTTGAACAAAGAGGATTGAAGCCAGAGACTTATGATACGATGTTCCAAAAGCATTCCGAATTCACCTATGATCCGGGTGAAGAAAAACCAAAGATTCCCGCTTATATGGGTATGAGCCTTGAAATCCGCGAAACACCTTTTGGTAAGTCATTCGGTCATGCAGGCAACAATGGTGATTTCAAATGCAAGTTTGAAGTGTATAAAGACAAAAAAATGGGCTATGCGATTTTCACCAATGCTAATACATCAGATTATTTGCTAGAAAACTTTCGGAAGTTTTTAGTGGAGGGCGAAGACAAACCGTAATACTTTGCCGGGTGTTAG
>DASQMG010000240.1:0-1908 GCA_035645595.1 Flavisolibacter sp.
AAGGATTTCGATTATTTAGTCGGTGCCCGGCTACCGGGATTTGACCAATCGGTAAATATTACTAATGCACCGGTTATCGTATGTGAGGGCGATGAGTACCCTGCGAGCACAATAGAAAAAAGACCCAAATTTCATTTTCTATTTCCGCATATTGCCGTTATTACCGGCATAGCCTGGGACCACATCAACGTGTTTCCCACCTTTGAATTTTACCTGGAGCAGTTTACTATATTCATCAACAAAATAGAAAACGGCGGCCATCTTATTTATAATGAAACCGATAAGACCTTGGCAGACCTTGTTGAAAAGGACCGGCGTGACGATATAACCTACCACCCTTATAATATTCCTCACCATTCAATTGTGGATGGCATCACCACCGTTAGAATAGAAGAAGCTGAAACCACGTTAAAGGTTTTTGGTGCCCATAATTTACTGAACCTCCATGCCGCCTGGTTAGTGTGTAAACAATTAGGTATAGATGCACAGACATTTACAAGAGGCATCAGCACCTTTGCCGGTGCGGCAAAGCGTTTGGAGGTATTGGCCACAAACGGCTCAACAGTTTTTTACCGCGACTTTGCGCATGCCCCTTCTAAAGTAAAGGCTACGATGGAGGCCGCAAAAGAACAATTCCCAAATAAAAAATTAATTGGTGTTTTAGAGCTTCACACCTACAGCAGTTTAAATGAAGCTTTTATGAAAGAATACAACGGAGCTTTGCACCAGGCTGATGAAGCGGCAGTGTTTTATAGTAAACATGCGTTGGAATTAAAACGAATGCCGGAATTAAAGAAAGAAGAAGTACTGGCCGGGTTCAACAAGGAAAACCTGGCAGTCATTAATGTGCGCAACGAGCTTGAAGCCTGGTTGGGTGAAAAAGACTTTACTGATAGTATTGTTTTGTTTATGAGCTCGGGTAATTATGATGGCTTTGATGTTGTAGCTTTCTCTGAAAGAATTACTTCAGCCGCATGCTAAATTATCAATGCTACGTAGCCAAAACCTTTACCTTTACCGCCCTCACTACAAGCAGACAATAAAAGCAGATAATGTTACAACTAAAAAAACCACTGGCTGTCATCGACATTGAAGCCACGGGGTCCAATGCTACCACCGACCGCATAGTAGAAATTGCCATAGTAAAATATTTACCCGACGGCAGCCGTACCGTAAAGCGCAAGCTTATTAACCCGCAGATTCCAATTCCACAGGCTATTGTTGACATACACGGAATTACCGATGAAATGGTGAAAGATGCCCCAACTTTTAAGCAAGCGGCAAGCGGTATTAAATCGATGCTTGACGGTTGCGATATTGCGTGCTACAATGCATATCGGCTGGATCTCCCGCTGCTGATGGAGGAATTTATAAGGGCGGAAGTGGAATTTGAATTAAAGAGCAGAAAGCTGGTTGATGTACAAAAGATATTCCACAGTATGGAGCAGCGAACACTCTCCGCAGCATACAAATTTTATTGCAATAAGCCATTGGAGGGCGCCCACGGTGCCGAAGCAGATGCAGCCGCAACCGCCGAAATACTATTTGCCCAGGTAGAGCGTTATCCACAATTAGGTACTTCTCTCGATACTGTAATAAAAGCAATTGGTGAAGACAATATCATTGATTTTGCCCGCCGGTTAGCTTACGATGAAAAAGGAGTGGAGGTATTTAATTTCGGTAAACATAAAGGTCGGCCCATTGCTGATGTGCTAAAGGCTGAACCCCAGTACTACGACTGGATGATGAAGGGCGAGTTCCCGATGAATACCAAACAAAAGCTGACAGAGATTTACACCCGCATTATGCTCAAAAAACGCACAAGCTAATAGTGACTTTGGTGGAGAAACTCGTTATTATACCTACCTACAACGAAAGGGAAAATATAGAAAATATCCTGCGGGCCGT
>DASQMG010000241.1:0-6904 GCA_035645595.1 Flavisolibacter sp.
AAAGTTTGAGAACCATGTATGCAATTTAAACCTGCCAGATGGTAACGCTACTTTCCTTTCCAGGGAGTGGCTTATAACGGCAGCTCATGTAGCAGTAGATATTGAAACGAAGTTGAAAAAGGGAGAGCAGCACTTTATCAATTTTATGGGCAAAAAATATAGGGTAGATAAAGTGGTTCTTCATAAGGAATGGAAGAAGAATAAACGTCATGATATTGCTCTTGTGCATCTAAGTGAGACTGTAGAGAATGCGCAACCAATAGAACTTTACCGCAAAAAAGATGAGATGGGTAAACTCGTTTTCATTATTGGTAATGCAGCCATAGGCAATGGCAAAGATGGTCTTCTACCAAAAACAGATTGGAAATACCGTGCTGCAACCAATAGAATAGATGAAGTAAACGATTACTTTGTGAAATTTGTTTTTGATAATCCAGATTCTTCATCCGGGAATTTAACTGAAATGGAAGGTGTTAGCGGATCAGGTGATAGTGGCGGACCTGCATTTGTGCTACAAGATGACAAGCTCTATTTAATAGGTGTGGGTTCTACACAAAGTACAAAGAATACAAATGGCATTGAAGGAGTATATGGTGTGGTAGAACAGTTTATGCGCGTTTCAAACTATTGTGATTGGGTAAAAATGAATATGAGATAAGCAAGTTGCTTAGTAGATTAATAGCATTCCATATAACAAATCATTCTGCCGCTAACATCGGTGGCGGTTGCACAACTAACATTAAACAAACAGCTTAGTCGCTTTTCTTAGCCTTTATTTCACCAAGAAAGAGAAATTATAAGATGGTTTTTTGTTATGGCGATTGATAAAGCATTGTACTGCTAAAAGCCAAAACCAAAGATCTTTCAGGGTGTTTTTTAGTTCACTAATGCAAGGAGGCAGTGCTATCACGGCTGTTGGTCTTTTTTGCTCTATATGATTCAGCCATGGTGCCCGGGACTGGAATCGAACTTAAAGTATAAAAGAATGCGCAACGTCTATCGATCAACTTGGGGCAAGAGCTCCAGAGTAATCTTAGTTAGTTTCTAAAACTATTACCCAAATAGACCTAACCGGTACGAAACGAAAAAAGTCGAACCTCAAATAATAATAAACCTTCACGTCTAAATTACTTATAGTCAATTAAAAAGCTGTGTAAGTATTATTAAATCTTGTAATAATTGGTTCGACTCTTGCCCGGTAAGCTCCACGTGATTCGTAGAAATACTAAGTGTTAGTTCTTACGTTTATCCCAATTTCTACGAATTTTCGTAGTAAGGCCCATACATGGATCTTTGGTACTGAAGGTGCAATCGCTCCATTATGCTAATGATGTTTCCTAAGATGAAATTTCAGTAATTACAACTTGCCCCTCTAACAAATAGCCGTAGCAAGAAGAAGAGAGAAGGAGAGGCAGAAAAAGATACGCCGATGTCGCAGAAGCCTACCCATTTTTGTCATGCCCCTTTTTTTACAATTCAAATTGTGTTTGCCCCAGGGAAACCTTATTGCGACAGTTATATTTCTATAAAATTATTTTGACACTTCCAATGGTTTTAAATCATAAATGCTACGCACTTCTCCAAACACTTTTTCCATGTCTAAACCCAAATCAATCAGGCTGCCGTTGCGTACATTAAACACCCATCCATGAATGGTTGGAAAGCCGGTTTTGTACCAGCTACGTTGCACGTGATCGATTTTTATGATGTTGATGCATTGTTCCATTACATTTAATTCCACTAGCCGGTCAAAGCGCTCTTGATCGTCGTGTATCCCATCCAACTCCTGGCGGTGAAAACGATAAACATCCCGCAAGGTTTGCAGCCAGCTGTTTAGCTGACCCATGTCGCTGGGATGAAGAGCTGCTTTTACACCTCCACACTCGTAATGCCCGCAAATAATAATGTGCTTTACTTTTAGGTATTCTATTGCATACTGCACCACGGCATTGAGGTTGTTGTCGGTGCTAATCACCAGGTTAGCTACATTGCGGTGAATGAATACTTCTCCGGGGCCTACACCCATCAGGTCTTCGGCGGTTACGCGGCTGTCACTGCAGCCAATGTATAAAAATTCAGGATGCTGACCTTTGGATAAGTTGCTAAAATAATCAGGGTCTGCAGACAGTTTTCGGGCTACCCATTGTTGGTTGTTGGCAAAGATGGTTTCAAAATTCATAATGCTGTTTTTGCAGTTTATAACAATACCTCATCCACCGGAGCAGCTTTCTTAGGAACGTTGTCGTCGCCCAAAAATTCTTTTACATCGGTTTCAATGGTGGTGCAAATGGCGCTCAGGGGCACATCGTTAATAGCATTGTCGAAAGGGTTTTCGCTGAATTCGCCAATCTGCTCCATGGTATAAAACACCCAGGAAACCAGCAGCGAAAAAGGAACGGTCAGCCATACACCATACTCTCCGGCTTTGTCCATCTCATTCATCAATCCAAAGGGCAGTAGTGAAATAAATAGCAGTATAAATATACGGCTGAAGATGCTGTACTGCCGGTACAGCGGTGTGCTCTTGATACGTTCGCAACCACCCTGGTGGTTGATTAGTTCCGTGACTTGTTTGACAAGATCACTATGTTCGAAATTGTCAATCACCCCTTTTTTCTTGAGCTGTCCCAGTTCGTGAATTTGTTTTTTCAACACGTGGTTAGCAATGTTGCTTCGCTTGTTGAGCATCTCGAAATATTCCATCTTGCCGGAATCGGTAAAGATCTTTTTAACCCCGGCATCAAACTGTTCGAGTTCGTGCTTCTCGCTTAAAAGAGTCTGGTGCAGGTGTTCTCTGCTGGTAGCCCAGGCAACGGTTTTGCGCAGTTGAAGCCGAAGGATGTGGACCCATGATATGTGTCGGTATAAAAATTCTTTTTGGAGTGTTTTGTCCGGCACCACTGCAATCAGCATCGCCGCAAAGCTGCGGGATGTATTAGTGATGGCGCCCCACAGCTTGCGGGCTTCCCACAAACGGTCGTAAGCCTGGTTATTTTTAAAGCCTACGTAGAAAGCAACAGCTGTACCAATGGTAGCTACTGGAACGAACGAGATACCCAACCATCGCCAGCCCACAATTTTGTACAATACGCAGGCAAGCACTGAGACTAAAAATGTCCTGAGTAAGTTTCTACGGGCGAAATGCCACAGAAAGGAAAACTTAAATGTATTGCCTACATACATGCACTTTGGTTTTGTAACGAAGATATTTATTTAAAGTTGCGGGGTTTAAACCAGGGAAGAAGGAAGGCGACGATTTTTTTGGCTTGCTCGGGTAAACGACTTAATCATTTTAAAAGAAGATGAGAAATGTTGGTTAGAGGATTCTAACCAGAAAGTGCTAATAGCTCTGAAGAAACAGCTACACCGGAGCCTCCCGGCTTTAATTGGAAAGACTATTTCAAACCCGGTAATTGACGCCATTAATGATAAACAACAAAATGGATAAAAAAAGCCCGCACAGAAAAACCCAGTAGGCAATGGATAAATAGGTAAATTTCTTCCCCAGTACCTTTCTTACATTAAAGGCTTCTTTGTACATTTCCTCGTATACTTTCTCTTTGTCGCCTTTCAAGAAAGCATCCAGTTCTAGTGAATAGGTCGTCCTGTCGGCCTTAAAAAATTCACTGCCAACTAAATCAAAGCTCCCAAAGAAGAAAGTTTGGTTACTCTTTAAACCTTTATCTCCCAATAAGCTGTTGGTTTGTGGATGACTGGCAAGAATGCTCAGCAAAATGGTGACGAACGTTACTCCCAACAGCACAAAGGAAGGGAGCAACAGGCGGCTGTATTTCTCAATATTGCCCGCTACAAACGCAATGACAACGGAAATAATAATGGAGTTTACATTGAGTGGTTATTCATCCATTCTTTAGCTAACTTAATCTGGTTGCATCATTTGCCTACAGCTTAGGAAAAAAAGGATTTATCTACAGTATTCCTTTATTCTTTCTCGCACTTTCGCATGACCATAAATAGCCACAATCAGCCAGTCTGACCTAATACCTGATAAAATCTTTGCAACTCCCAGATGCCAGGGAAACGGGCTGTAGAAGAAAAGGCTAACGGCGAATCTACTAAGAATTTCCTTAGATAAAATTTCAGTGCTTACAACATGCCCCTCTAATAAATAGCCGGGCTGTACCAACTTAAAAAACAAAACAAGTAATCCACACCCTCTAACAAATAGTCCACATTATTTTTACGAAATACATGCTCGTGGGAGAAGGCTTTGAGGTAAACCTGTCGGGCTCACAGCAAGTTCGTAATGTGGCAGCCAGAAAGAATGAAGAAGATGATGCAGTGTGGATCCAAAAGCTGGAAATAATCATAAGCCCTTCGGTGAGCCTAAGTTCGAATCTGCATTAGTAGAGTTTGATTCAACCTCAAAGCCGCAAGAAATAAGGTTATATAAAGTATTCTAACATGAAGAGATCATTTTAATTCTCACTCTTGTTTTAAACTGACTTAATATATCGATAAGAATAAATGAATAAATGGAATATTGACGATGTATCATCACAGCCAGGTAAAGTAGCTATTGTTACCGGTGCCAACAGTGGAATAGGGTATCAAACCACCCTTGGGCTGGTTAAAAAAGATGTTGACGTAATTATGGCCTGCCGAAACTTGCAAAAGGCCGAAGAAGCCAAAGCTAAAATACTCCAATTGCATCCCAAGGCGCGAATCACATCTATGATGCTCGACCTGAGCAGTTTAAATGATATAAAGAATTTTGCCCACCTGTTTCATGAAGAATTCGACAGGTTAGATTTGCTTATTAATAATGCAGGTATCATGATGCCTCCGTATAAAATTACCCAGGATGGTTTTGAAAGCCAGCTGGCTACTAACTATCTAGGCCACTTTGCCCTTACCGGTCTGCTGTTACCATTGCTGACAGGCACTTCGGGTTCACGTATAATTACATTGAGCAGTCTATCTTATAAATGGGCCGAAATTCAGTTCGATGACTTCCATGCACGAAAAGGATATAGCCGGCGCAAAGCATATGGACAAAGTAAACGGGCGTGCCTGATCTTTGCCATTGAACTTCAGCGTAGGCTCTCCCTTTGTGATTCTGGCACACTTTCGATGGCTGTCCATCCTGGACTTTGCAAAACCAACCTGGATCAGTATTTTCCTGCTTTGATCAGACCTCTTGGTAGTCTTTTTTTGCAGAGCGCCCAAATGGGAGCACTTCCAGTTTTATATGCTGCCTTGAGTGAAGATGTAAAAGGCGGCGAGTTCATCGGTCCCGATGGGTTTCAGCAAATAAGAGGTTATCCTACCATTGTGGAAGCCGATGAATACTCCAACGATAAAGAAGTTGCCCAACATTTGTGGAAGGCGAGCGAGGAGATGACAAATGTTTTTTACTTCAATAAATAACCATTCACTTAATGGGAAACTTTTATTACTCGAAAACCCCATCCGGGTTATTTTAATGCTTTTATTTACCTGGCTGGCGCGAAAGAAGCAGTCAGATGAAGCGGTTACAAAACTGTTTTAGTCTGTATCTATATCAGCTGATCGATTTCGTTAGTCATTTTTGTGAGCAGCTTTTTATCCTCGAGGTCTCCTGACCACTTACCGTTATCCCGGGTAAGGAATACTCTTTCTTTTGATGCGTTTTTTTGAGGAAAAGCAATAAAAATCTGGTCTGCTTGTTCTACGATTAAATAGCATTGTGTTAGGTTGTTGTGCTCAACATAAATCTTAAACCGGGTCACATGAACGTTTTGTCGCCAAATTACAAAGCTTGTGTTTCCTGAGGGTTAACGTTCTATGAAGTTTTGTTCCGATCGTCGAGGATTTGGGAGGAAGGTTACCTTGCCTTTATGGATAATTGGGCTATTAAACAGATGTTCAGCAAAATGGATTTGCTGCATATACTTGATTTATATTTTGAAGTCAGAACCGGCAATCCTTGTTTTAGCGATGAATTTCTTCCTGTCAAAATCCTTTCAGAACTGCATAGAATTGAAGCCACCATACGCCAATTGACCGGCCAGTATATTTTAGAAAACTTTCAAATAGAAGAGAGTGAAACTGGCTGTGAAAGCAAGTAGAAAACGTTTTAGTTCAAGATTGTTTTCCGTAGTGTGACTTCACAGTAACTTCCGCACAAGACTAAAAAAGAAAAACGCCTTAACAGGCGTTTGACAAGTTCAAGCTTCTGATTCCTCTTCTTCATCACTTGATGTCTCATCACGTGATTCCTCCAAATCATCGATGTCGAAGTCTTCATCACTGATAGGGTCTTCTGGGGAAACATCGGTGCCCATCAGTGAATCCCCGGTCAGGTTACTTTGTTCGCGTGGATCGGTTTCAATCATTGTTTCAAGAATTGACATATAAAGAAAGTTTAAGGAAAACTACAAGGATAAAATCAGTAAACATTCTGCCTATTTATTAGTTAATGATTTCTTCATAAGGCATTTTAGCTAGACCGGAATGATCTCTATAAACGTCGTTGCTGTCTTATCACTAGCATCATTTGGCACAACAGCAATACATCTGCCTGCTGTGAAAACGAAACCTAGATAGTCATCACCTGCCTCAATTCCGACCCCTTAAAACTTATTCATGTTTTCGGTAATCAGGAAAGGATTCGACACTACCGGGGCCCTTTTTCTAATGTAGAGATCTCCACATAGAAAATAACACTCCTCTGGAGTGTGGTTAAACTATTAATATAATCCTTTGCAGTAACTTGAATAATCATATTGCTTGCCAGCAATTATTTTTGATGACAACCGGCCTTCGTTTTTACGAAGGCTTCTTTATGGATGGCTGCATAAGCCTTATTTCATCCAGGTCTCATTATAACAGAGTAGTTAGCCATTGACTAAAGATGGAACCCTTGGTAGATCTTTGCCTGTGATAGTGTAGCGCATAATAC
>DASQMG010000242.1:0-1822 GCA_035645595.1 Flavisolibacter sp.
GTGGATGTTACCTATCCATCGGCACCACTTTTTTTACTATACAACCCGGAACTGTTAAAGGGTATGCTTAATGGCATATTTTATTACAGCGAAAGTGGGAAGTGGACAAAGCCTTTTGCTGCACACGACTTAGGCACATACCCAATAGCTAATGGCCAAACTTATGGCGAGGACATGCCGGTGGAGGAAAGCGGTAACATGCTCATTTTAACGGCCGCTATCGCTAAACAGGAAGGCAATGCGGAGTATGCAAAAAAGCATTGGAAGACACTGAGCACCTGGGTTGATTACCTCGTGCGGGACGGCTTTGACCCGGCTAATCAATTGTGTACAGATGATTTTGCAGGCCACCTGGCACGCAATGCCAATCTTTCCCTAAAAGCGATCATGGGCATTGCGGGCTATGCTATGTTAGCCGAGAAGCTGGGCTATAATGACATTGCAAAACAATACCGCGATACAGCGAGAGCCATGGTGCCCCGTTGGATGCAAATGGCGGATGGCGGTGATCGCTATCGGCTGACCTTTGACGGCGGTGATACCTGGAGCCAGAAGTATAACCTGGTGTGGGATAAATTGCTCCGCTTTAACCTGTTTCCGCAAAGCGTTTACGAAAAAGAAATTGCCTACTATCTCACAAAGCAAAGGGAGTTTGGGCTGCCGCTTGACAGCCGCCGTACGTATACTAAGTCCGACTGGATTATGTGGACCGCTACACTGGCCGATACTAAGCGTGATTTTGAAAAATTTATTGAGCCGGTTCACAAATTTGCCGTGCAAACACCAACCCGGGTACCTCTGAGCGACTGGCATGAAACCACCACCGGCAAGCAAGTAGGCTTCCAGGCACGGAGCGTGGTAGGAGGTTATTTTATTAAGATGCTTGAAACTCAAAACAAGTAGCCAATCGGACTATTGTTACTATATGAAGTTTTAAACAATGATAAACAAAGTAAAAACGGGTGTAACTAAAGTGATAGTGGTTTTACTTTCATCCGTTACCGGAACAGGTTAGTCTGCAAAATCTTATACCCGGTATGTCAACACGTTTATTGGTACAGCTCCTCGCACGGGTTCAGCCATACTGGGGTACAAACTGCCAAAAGGTTGGCGGTAATGGGCCGGCCGTACTTTTCGCAGCAGTTCCTTAGCCAACGCCATGGTGCAGCTAAGGCCAATGAAAGAGTATGGTTCCGGTGCGGGATTCGAATATGAGGACACCGTTATTTAGGGTCATATTACTATTGATACAAAGTAATTGCCACGGTCTTAAACCAGGGAAATGAACAACCAATAAATGTATAAAATGAAAATGAGATTTCAACAACGAAATACGGTAAACTACAATTGGATGCTGATGGTATATAAAGGGGCCTTCTATATTTTGATAACAATAGTATTTGCTGCCTGCGCTCATAAAACAATGACGCAAAAAGGCATTAATCAAACCTCGGGTAACCCGCTTTTTTCAGGCTGGTATGCTGATCCCGAAGGCGTTGTTTTTAACAAACAGTATTGGATCTATCCAACCTATTCTGCAAAATACAACGAGCAGGTCTTCTTTGATGCTTTTTCTTCTCCTGATTTATTGCAATGGACAAAGCACACAAGGATACTGGACACAACGAATGTAAAGTGGGCCCGCCGTGCAATGTGGGCCCCGGCCATTGTAAAAAAGGATGATAAATATTTCCTGTTCTTTGGCGCCAACGATATTCAAAACAACACCCAACAGGGCGGCATTGGTGTGGCCGTTGCAGATAAGCCAGAAGGGCCTTTTAAGGATTATTTAGGTAAGCCCCTGATTGATAAGTTTTACAAC
>DASQMG010000243.1:0-16592 GCA_035645595.1 Flavisolibacter sp.
ACTGCAGGGAATTACACGGTGCGGCTGATTATCACCGATCTTTTAAATTGCAAGGACACGGCAAGTTTACCTGTAAAGGTGTATGGCCCGGTGGCCGACTTTTCGGTGCCTGCGACAATATCCTGTTTGGCAAATAACCTGATAACGTTTACTAACTTATCAACACCTGATGCCAGCCATCCTATTGTGAAATGGAAGTGGAATTACGGCGATGGAACTCTTGATTCATCAGGTCTTCCACCTTATCGGCATACTTATACCAGCGTCGGAAACTATACGGTAAGCCTGGTGATAAAAGATAACTACGGGTGCGCCGACACGGCTACCAAACCTGCTGCTATTCTTATCTCGCAACCAAAGGCTAACTTTTTTTCTGTTGATACGATTACTTGTACTGGCAAGCCTATTCGATTTACAAACACGTCAAACGGTAATAGCCTGCAATATGTTTGGAGTTTTGGTGATGCCTCATCTTCTGCAGATGTTAATCCAACGCATAACTATGGAAGCATTGGAACGTATGATATTAAACTTGTGGCCACTGACCAATATGGCTGTAAAGATTCTCTTTTAAAGCCCCACTATATCAACATTTCTTATCCAAAGGCAGCATTTACCGTTTCCGATTCAGTAAGTACCTGCCCCCCTATGCTGGTTAACTTCTTTCATACATCAAGCCACTATACAACCCTTACCTGGAACTTTGGCGACGGGACTTCTTCAATACTTGATTCACCATCGCATTTTTATACAGCACCAGGTATTTATAATGCAACACTAACAGTTAGGGGCCCGGGTGGTTGTACCGATGTAGCCACGAAAAGGATAGAAATTAAAGGCCCAAGCGGAAGGTTTAACTATACACCTATTGCCGGTTGTAAACCACTCACGGTTGACTTTGTTGCCACGTCAAAAAACAATGCAACGTACACCTGGGATTTTGCTGATGGAAATATTTCAGTGACAGCTGATTCTGTCATCTCACACACCTACACCTATGCCGGCGAATTCATACCCAAGTTAATTTTAACCGATGCCGGCGGCTGCAGTATTCCCATAACCGGAACAGATGTAATTAAAGTAACAGGAGTTACAGCCGGCTTTACGATGGGAGCCGCTACATTTTGCAATAATGGTACAGTACAGTTTACCAATACTACTGTGAGTAACGATTTTATCGCAGGCTATCAATGGAGTTTTGGTGATGGCACTACCAGCACAGATCAGCATCCATCGCACCACTATGCTGCACCGGGCGTTTATACCGTAGCACTTAAGGTTACTTCTCAGTATGGCTGCCGGGATTCATTAACGCTAATTGACAGTGTAAAGGTTTATGCAAGCCCTGTCATTGCCATAAGCAATGAAGCATCGGGATGCACACCAGTTGCTGTTAGTTTTAAAGGTTTGGTTTCTTCCGGCGATGCTTCTAAACTGGTTTGGCAATGGAACTTTGGCAACGGGCAAACAGGTAGTTTACAAAACCCGGCGATGCAGGTTTACACAACAGCAAATGCATATACTGTTGCAGCAACAGTAAAAGACAACCATGGTTGTACAGCCAATGCAGCGACGGTAATTAATGCTTACCCAATTCCGGTTACTAATGCCGGCGCCGATGTATTTATTTGCCGTGGCAGCTTTACCCAGTTAACTGCTTCAGGTGCAGAAACATATAACTGGAATGCCAATGCTTCTCTTAGCTGTATATCCTGTACTACGCCTTTGGCAGCGCCAACTGACTCTACCAAATATTATGTAACAGGCACCACCCGGTTTGGTTGTAGCTCAACAGACTCTGTAGTAGTACGGGTTCATCAACCATTCACTTTGCAGGTTGGTCCGGGCGACACTGTTTGCAGTGGCTCAACTGTTCGTTTGCAGGCAAGTGGCACTGATAAATATTCATGGATACCATCAATAGCAGTGGCTGATGCAACTGCAGGAAGTACAACTGCCAACCCAACCATTACCACTCTTTACAAAGTGGTTGCAAGAGATAACTTTGATTGCTTTGCCGATACCGGCTATGTGGCAATTAAAGTTTGGCCATACCCAACTGTAGATGCCGGCCCGGATAAAAGAGTAAACATTGGAAGCACCTTTCCACTACAGCCCACCTATTCAGCCGATATTATAGACTATGAATGGACCAATCCTTTGCAAACCTTAAGTTGTGTTACCTGCCCTAGTCCAACAGTACAAACAAAAGGCGCACAAAATACATACGCGGTTAAAGTAAAAAATGCAGGTGGTTGTGTGTCGGAGGATGAAATAACAGTTTACGCCATTTGCAACGGTGCCAACCTCTTTATTCCTAATACGTTCTCACCAAACACGGACGGGAAGAACGACAAATTTTATCCGCGGGGCAGCGGTCTTAGTCAAATTAAATCGCTGCGCATCTATAACCGTTGGGGTGAAGTTGTATTTATTAAATCCAATTTTAACGCTAACAATGCCGAAGCAGGATGGGATGGTACGTATAAGGGCAAATCACTTCCGCCCGATGTGTACGTGTATACCTGTGAGGTAGTTTGCATGAACAATGAAGTATTGATTTATAATGGAAACGTAACGCTATTGAAGTAACTATCAGCGCTGAATGGCCAGTGGTGAGTTCAGATTCCCTTACTCACCATTCACTGCTCACTATTGACTAACAAAATCCACCTTATGAAAAACATTTACAACCAAACATTAGCGGCAGCCTTACTGCTTACTGCTTACTGCCTGCTGCCGACATCACCCCTGACTGCGCAAGACATTCACTTTTCCCAATTCTTTGAAGCGCCGCTTTACCGCAATCCTGCACTGGCAGGTATTGTGCATGGCGATTATCGCATTCAAACGGTTTACCGCTCGCAATGGAACAGCATAACTGACGCGTATAAAACAACATCAATTAATGCCGAATATAAACTCCCGGTAAAAGGTGATGACTATCTTACCCTGGCTATGCAGTTGTTTCATGATAAAGCCGGAACGACTAATCTTACCACGACACATGTATTACCTGCAGTTAATTACCATAAATCGTTGAGCGATATCAAAAGCATGTACCTGTCGGTAGGGTTTATGGGTGGATATGTGCAACGCCGCATTGACCGCAGTAAAATGACAACCAACTCAACATACGACAATGGCAGCGATGGTGAAGATGGATTGAATTCGCAGTTCGGTTATATGGATGGAAGCGCCGGAATCAGTTTTAATACACAGCTTGGCGGCAACCCCGAAAACAATCTGGTTCTGGGTGCAGCGCTTCATCATTTTATTCGCCCTAAAGCTTCGTTTTATAATAACGGTCCGGTGGTAGTAAATCCAAAATGGGTATTCAGTGCCGATGTGAAACTGAACCTCTCAGAGTATTCGTTTCTCACCGTACATAACGATTATGTGCAGCAAGGTTCGTACAGCGAAAAACTGACCGGCGCTTTGTTCACACAAAAGATTGGCGCCTACTCCGATGAGCCGGATTTTACCGTTGGCGCCGGTGGCTTTTTGCGTTGGAACGATGCCTTTATTCCAACCTTCCAATTGAATTATAGACCCTTTGCACTTTCGGTGAGTTATGATGTGAATGTATCAGGCCTTTCTAAAACAAGTTATGGGCAGGGCGGTTACGAAATGTCGTTAACCTATATTGGCTTTATGGATAGGGATAACAGCAGTGCAAATGCGGTGTTGTGCCCAAGGTTTTAGGGAGGTTGTCTGTTGGCCTTTAAGCGTTGTTCGTTTTGCGAAAGGCTTTACAGCTAAAGATCAACTGCCAAGGTCCAACCAATCTTAGGATAACTTTCAACTTTCTACAAAACAGATTGTACTAAGTTGCAGTACGGATGACACCTTATGTACATACCAGTTCTATTGTTAGAAAAATCTGGGGAAAAAGCGATACCATTCTTTTTATTTTCGCCGGTGCCGCTGCAGAATTTGCGCTGAATAAAGCAGTGGACTGGTTATATTTTACTGGCCGACTTCCTGCCGATCCCATTGGCCGTTTATTCTCGACTGTTACTTATGCAAGGCAGATTGTTTTTGCTTCGAAGGATGAAGCAGAAAAGGCTATTGATAAAATTACTTCTATCCATAGCGCAGTTGAAAATGGCAGGGGTTCGAAAATTCCCGATTGGGCCTACCGTGATGTATTGTTCATGCTCATTCATTATTCAGTTGCGGCCTACGAATTATTGGAAAGTAAGTTAAGTGCACAGGAAAAGGAAGATATTTATGATGTGTTCCTACGCATTGGTAACCGGATGAATATACCCGAACTCCCGCCTACTTATACTGCATGGTTACCTGTAAGAGATGCCCATATGCAAAATGATTTAGCAAGAAGCAGCTACACAGATGATCTGTTTTTGCAATACAAAAAACATTTAGGCTCTCTGCGTTACAAGGTATTAACGGAGGCCCAGGTTTTGGTAGTACCGAAAAAAGTGTCACAATTGTTGGGTTTTAAAAATTTTTCTCTACTTTTCGCTGTCGTTCCGTTATATAAAGCCAGCCGGTTGCTAAAGTTAGATGGAGCAATAAAATGGCTTCTATTACCATCGGGGTACAAAAAACAAATTAAAGACCTGGATGTTGTGCCTTACTGAAAACTACTGCTTATGCTTCAAGACCAATTTACCGCACTTCTTGTGAGGTATACGCAAAACAATGCGCTTATTCAAAGTTGCTGGAATGAAATTAAGGATGCCTACGGTAACAGTGAACGATACTTCCATAACCTCTTACACCTGGAGCAATTGTATGCCGCACTATCACCCCTTAAGCCGCGGATAGATGACTGGGACGCCCTTTTATTTTCCCTCTTTTACCATGACATCGCTTATGACGTAGTTCAGTACGTACTGGAAAACGATAATGAAGAAAGAAGCGCAGAAATTGCTGAAAAAGCATTAACGGCAATCGGCTTTCCGGCAACCAAGGCAAAACGGTGCAGGCATCATGTTTTAGCAACGAAAACACATAGGCCAACAAGTGATGCCGACACCAATTTTTTTATTGATGCAGACTTGTCTATACTAGGTCAGCCCTGGGATGACTATCATAAATACATGAAAAACATACGCAAGGAATACATTATTTATCCCGATAACATCTATCATTCAGGCCGGTTGAAAGTATTAAAGCACTTTTTAAAAATGGAAAGAGTTTTTAAAACCGAGCACTTTCATAACCTGTACGAAGCCACTGCAAGAGAAAATATGAGCAGGGAGATTGAGATTCTTTCCTTATTATAACTCAGATGGTACGGCAATTGCTTTTATTAGCATAAATATTTTTTATGAAGAATCTGCTGTTCACTGCCTCGGCGCTTGGTGCAGGTATCGCCGGTTTAATTTTATACTATCAAAGAAAAAACAAGCCGGCAAACAGGATAACAGGTGCCGCAAAAGATGCGTACCAAATGATGAATAGTAGCGCAGACAAATTAGAGCGGCCTGCACATCATACGATGGGATGATTGTAGTTGACTGGTTGATCAATTGCTTTAGTCAGAACAAGGCAAGTGACCAACCAGTACCTACTCACCTAAGCCTCCGCATACATCTCAGTAGGCAAACAAACACAGATTAGATTTCTGTCTCCTACCGTGTTGTTTACTCGGGCCACCGTTGGCCAGAATTTATTCAACTTTACATACGGCAATGGAAAGGCAGCCATTTCGCGACTGTAAGGCCGTTTCCACTCATCGCTGCAAACAGTAAACATGGTATGCGGTGCATTCCTTAACGGATTATCTTTTCTATCCAGTTCGTTTTCTTCTATCAATGCAATTTCTCTCCTAATGCTTAGCAGCGCATTACAAAAACGATCCAGTTCATCCCTGTCCTCGCTTTCTGTTGGCTCAATCATAATGGTTCCTACAACGGGAAACGACATGGTTGGTGCATGAAATCCATAATCTATCAAACGCTTGGCAACATCTTCCGCTTCTATGTCTGCGGTTTTCTTAAACGGACGAAGATCAACGATAAATTCGTGGGCACACGCACCATGATGATTAGTATACAGAATATCGAACTGGTCTTTCAGGCGGGCCAGCATATAGTTAGCATTCAATATCGCATACTGGGTTGCTTTACGAACACCGTCGCTGCCCAACATTCTTATATAACCATAGCTGATTAACAAAATGCTTGCACTACCATACGGCGCAGCAGAAACTGCATTAGCATTTTTCTTTTCATTTAACTCTACATGCTGTGGTAAAAACGGAGCCAGGTGTTTTCGAACACAGATAGGTCCCATGCCGGGACCGCCACCGCCGTGCGGAATTGCAAATGTTTTATGCAGGTTAAGGTGACAAACATCAGCACCAATCAGCCCCGGTGCTGTTAACCCTACCTGGGCATTCATGTTGGCACCATCCATATAAACCTGTCCGCCATGTTGATGAACAATAGCAGTAATCTCTGTTATTGATTCTTCGTACACACCATACGTAGATGGATAAGTGATCATAATGCCTGCAAGATTAGCCGCGTTCTGTTCCGCCTTTGCTTTCAGATCATCTACATCAATATAACCATTCTCCAATGCCTTTACCACCACTACATGCATCCCGCACATTACGGCCGATGCCGGGTTGGTGCCATGCGCAGAAATTGGTATCAGCATCACTTTGCGATGCCCTTCTCCCCTGCTTTCATGGTAGCTTTTGATGGTTAACAACCCGGCATACTCACCCTGTGCACCGCTGTTAGGTTGAAGGCTGCAGGCGTCAAACTTGGTTATTTCGCATAAGTATTTGCTTAGCTCCTCTACAATAAATGTATAACCGGCCGCTTGCTCTGCCGGTGCGAAAGGATGCATCTTGCTCCAGTGCGTCCAGCTCAAGGGCATCATCTCTGATGCAGCGTTTAATTTCATGGTACAACTGCCTAACGAAATCATGCTGGTGTTGAGGGAAAGATCTTTATTCTCCAGCGCTTTTATATAACGCATCATCTGCGTTTCGCTGTGGTGCGTATTAAAAACGGGGTGCGTTAAATAATCTGATGTGCGGGTTAATGAAGTAGGTATAGTATCCAGCGTATCCTCATGCTCTAATTCGTAGGCTACCGGGTCAACATCATTTACAAAGGAGTTGATGATGTCGAATAAATCCTGTGGTGTAGTGGTTTCATCCAGTGAAATTCCAATTTGCCCGTTATCGTAATACCGAAAATTAAGGTTTTGCCTTTCTGCTTTTTCACGAAACGGGGTAACATTATCTACTTTAACAACAACAGTATCAAAGAAAAATTCGTTTAATAATTCATAACCCCTTTCCTCCAAAGCATTAGCCAGCGTTTGGGTTAACAAAGCCACCCGCTTTGCAATATTTCGCAACCCATCAGGGCCATGAAACACTGCATACATTGCTGCCATATTAGCCAGTAAGGCTTGTGCCGTACAAATGTTTGATGTTGCTTTTTCCCTTTTAATGTGTTGCTCTCTTGTCTGCAAAGCCATTCGCAAGGCACGGTTGCCCTGAGCATCTACACTTACACCAATAATGCGGCCGGGAAGGTTGCGTTTGAAATCATCCTTGCATGAGAAGAAGGCAGCATGGGGGCCGCCATAACCAAGCGGTACACCAAAACGTTGCGATGACCCAAGAGCCACATCAGCTCCTAACTCACCAGGAGGTGTTAGTAACGTAAGCGCCAGCAGATCGGTAGCCATTGCTACAAAAGCCCCAACGCCATGTACTTTACTAATAAAATCGCGGTAGTCTTCTACCGAGCCCTTGTTATTTGGATATTGCACCAAAGCTCCGAAATAGGAGTTGTCAATTTCTACGGTTTTATAATTACCAAATACCACCTCAATACCCACCGGAAGGGCTCTTGTAACTACCACATCTGCCGTTTGCGGAAAGGTTTCTTCATCCACAAAAAAGCGGGGGCGGCTAATGTGATGAATATCTCTATTAAGCATGTTGAAGAACATAGTCATGGCCTCGGCAGCCGCGGTGGCTTCATCTAACAACGAGGCGTTGGCTAATGGCAAAGCGGTAAGATCGCTTACCACTGTTTGAAAATTTAGCAGGCTTTCCAAACGGCCCTGAGAGATCTCTGCCTGGTAAGGTGTGTACTGCGTGTACCAGCCCGGATTTTCAAACACATTACGCAGGATAACGCTGGGGGTATGGGTATCGTAATAGCCCTGGCCTATGTAGTTTTTGAAGACTTTATTGTTTGACGATACGTCTTTTATATGCTTTAAATATTCGGCTTCGCTCATAGCCACGGGTAAGGCTAACTCTTCCTTCATACGGATGGCTGGCGGAACGGTACGGTCAACCAGGTCTTCTATCGAAGGCACACCAATAGTCTTTAGCATTTCTGAAAGCTGCTCTTCATTTGGACCAATATGGCGACCCTGAAATTCTGTGTTCTGTGCGCTGAAAAGGCTCATAGATTTTGTCTCCTTTTGGAAGGCGCAAAGGTAAGGGAAGATAGGAAGCCTTAAGCTCCTGGAACGTAGCTTTTAGCAGATGCGGAAAGTTAAAACGAGATGATGCAGGAGTTTAATAAATGAGTGCAGTTGATTTTCAATGTTACAGTTTGCATTCTGGAAGGTCGCTGTCGCAGTACCTCTGCCTTGTTATTCCAGCGAAGGGAGGCTTTGGACGTAAATTGCAAACCCGCCATCCTAAAGAGCAGGACCGATTATAATCGCAATTTCTATGCGTCAGACCAGCCCCCTCCGCAGCCTGTGCCATGAAGTAAGCATTGGGCTGACAAGTGAGAGCGTTTACATCTCCGTCTAAGCTAAAGAACTGAAGATTTTGTTATTTGGATGCTAAATAGAACTATAAAGCGTACAGGAGTGCGACGCAACAAAAGCCAAATAGCAGCCCATCCGCTAAGTACATAAAACCCCTACGGCCGTTGTGAAATATTACCTTCTGCATCCGGCACCGCAGCCTGCTCTTTTTTGCGGATGCCAAAATTGTAGCGAAGATTTAGGCCGAAACGCCTGGAATCAGCCCTGCGTTCCCCGGTAGCATTGATGTTGCCCTGGGTTAGTACAAATTCGTTTCTATTTGTGTAGAAAATATCCTGTGCACTGAGCGAAACCGTTAGCTTCTTATTGTAGAATTGCTGGCTCAGGTGCATGTTCATCTGTCCAAAAGTAGAAAGTTCATAGAACTGAATTTGCCCTTTGAAAAACACAAAGCCATTTAAGGATAAGTTAGTGTTGGGCGACAACTTTAAGTTATGATAGGTGAACACCCTCCAGCTGCCTCGCCTGAATTGCAGCGGTTTGTTTTCGTATGAGCCCTGGTAATGATTGTGATTGTACTGCACACCGGCCACAAAAAAATATTTACCACCAGGCGGCAAGGCGCCTAATGCACGGAAGTACGTTTCTTTGTTTTTTCCCAGGTTCACATACGTACGGTAAGCCTGGCTGCGGTTGCTGTCGGCCTGGTAAACTACCTGGTTAAAAATGTCTTTGGTATCGTTCACGCCAATAGCAATAATTGGCCGTTCGTCAACTGAAATATTAGCCTCATAGTTTTGGGTAAACTGCGGACGAAGCGAAGGGTTTCCCGATTCAAATAAATAGGGATCAATATAGCGGGGTGAAGGGTTTAAGTTTTCATAAGCTGGACGTGAAATGGTACGGCGATACACCAAAAAGGCCCGCAGATCATAACCGGCAATTTTCATAAGGTTGCGGCTGAGATACACGTAAGGAAAAAGGTCGGTGCGGTGGATAGAAAACGACGTATCCTTTGGCACCAGCTGGTTGCCCTGCATATTGGTGTTTTCCAGCCGGGTACCAACTTTTAAAACCACTCCATTAAAATCTTTCGACCCTTGCAGGTAGGCAGCGTTGATGTTTTCGTTATAGTTATAAGCGCCGGTACGAATGTTGTCTTTTACACGACTGCCGTTGCTGCCGCTGAAATAATTATTCTTATTTTCAAAATTCACAATGGTTGTTTTCAAGCCCGTTTCTACAGTAATTTTCTTTGCATATTTTTTTGTAAGATTTGTTGCAGCCGAAAAAAAGCTTAAATCATTTTCAATTCTTGCATCGCCGGTAGTGAACGCAAAAGAAGGCGTGAAAATATTTGTGCTAAAAAACTGGTCAGTATTATTGGGTGAATAGGTGAAGGACAAATCAGTTACCCATTCTGAACCCGCAGAATCTATTTTATATTTTACATTGAAACCCTGGTTGATGGAATAGCTTTTTGAACTGTTGTTGATTAACGCGGTATTATTACCAGCGGTTTGATTGCTGCTGATTTTACGGATGATGGACTCATTGGAACTATTGGTTTTGCCTACGTTGTAGCTCAAACGGCCATCATAGTTTAGCTCCCATTTACTGTTGACTTCATAATTAAAACCATAGCCGATATAATAGCTGTTTGCCGGGTATTTGGTTAGCGCATCCTGAGTTAAAACCGTGTCTTGGGCAAACCGGCGATCAGTGATCAATTCTTCAAATGAGTTTCGCTTCGAAGCTTGCACATTTATATAATTGGACAATTTTCCGTTATTGTTATTCAGGTTAAATCCAACAAACTGGTTGCCATAACGGCCCTGATTCAAACCTGCATTTACGCTTCCGGTTAAACCAATGCGAATGCCTTTGCGCAGGATAACATTTACTACACCACCACTGCCCGACGCATCATATTTTGCAGATGGCGTACGCATAATTTCAATAGAAGCAATGGCATTTGGCGGAAGACTTTTTAAGATCGTGGCGATGTCAGCGGCGCTCATTCTTTGCTCTCTTCCGTTAATGTAAACCCTCGCCGGCGTAGTGCTGCTTAAATAAATATTTCCATCCTGATCCACAAACAAGCCCGGTGTTTTTTCAAGAATCTCGTACGCGTTAGTAGACGCTAAAGCCAAAGGCTCCGGGTCAACAATTGTTTTATCATCGTCCTGCCTTATCAGCGGACGATTAGCAGTAATAACAACATTGCCTAATGATTTGGAAAGGGGCTGTAAAGTAAAACGAAAACTTGTGTTCTCATTTCCAATTTTCACTGTTTTTTCGAGTGGGCGGTAGTTAACGGACGAAATGCGTACGAGATATAAATCGTTTGGCGAAAGATTAAAAATAACAGTGCCTGTACTATCAGCAATTTTTGTTTGCTTATTCAAACTATCGCTAACAGGCACTACAACAATTGTTGCCGCTGTTACTGCTTCGCCCTTGCCATCAGAAACCTTTAGTGTAATAATTGGTGTTTGGGCTTTAACAAAAGCAGATGTAAAAAGCAATGCTAAGCAGAGGAGGAGACGGTTCATAGGGGCTAAAAATAATACCTGTTATTTTAATATACCCTTTATTTAACAATAGGTTAGCCGCCTTACATTGGTGAAGCCATATTTAAAGTGTCAAACTCCTGTTGGCCAGTACAACAAATTTTTGTCCATGGCCTCTCAACAAAGGTGAGATCTGATTCCAACTACATACAGAACAAATACCATCGGGCTTGCTCGTTACAGTAGCTGTTTATAGTAGCGTTCAAAAATCCCGTACGACCTCAAGGGGCCAATAAATACTCTACAACTATCCTGTGATGTTACAATTGAGCCGCCTGCGGCGGGCGCTGCTGTGGCGTAATTAGAATACACAGTTAGCAACAAAATATAGGCAACAAAGAACCCCGCCGTTAGCGGGGCTCTTCTGTCAGACTCCAATTTTTTATTATGCATGTACTATACCTTTACCATCCAACCATATTTATCTTCTCTCCTGCCTTCCCTAATATCGGTGAGCCAGTTTTTTATCGTGGGCGCCGTCCGCCATTTGTCGGTATCGAAATTCATTACAAAATCTTTGTATCGCAGTTCTTTAATGTAAGAAATAGTGGCTGCTGTTCCTGTTCCAAAAACCTCATGCAGTATTCCTGACTTATAAGCATCAATAATCTCATCAATACTCAGCGCTCTTTCCTCGATAGTAAAACCGGCTTCCTGCAAAAGGGTTAGCGCACTGTTGCGGGTAACGCCGGCTAAGATAGTACCGGCGCCTAAATCAGGTGTCACTGCCTTATCCCCGATGATGAAAATTACGTTCATAGTACCAATCTCTTGTACATATTTATGCTCAAAAGCATCTGTCCATAATACCTGGTCATAACCTTTTTTCTTAGCTTGTGCTGTTGCGTACATGGCAGCGCCATAATTACCAGCAGCTTTTGCATAGCCAATCCCTCCTGGTACGGCACGCACATATTGCTCCTCTACATAAATACGCATCGGTGCCACATAATATGGACCTGTAGGGCTTAAAATATTCAGGAACTTATAGGTATCGGATGGGCGCACACCAATCAGTTCATCACTTGAGAACATGAATGGCCGGATGTAAAGTGAATGGTCGGCCTGGCTGGGGATCCAGGCTTTATCAAGTGCCACCAGCTGCTTCATGCCTTCCATAAAAACGTCTTCCGGCACCGCAGGCATCTGCATACGCTCAGCAGAGATATTAAAGCGCCGAAAATTATCGTAAGGCCTGAAGATGAACGCATCGCCATCTGCGTTTTTATAGGCTTTAATGCCCTCAAAAATTGCCTGACCATAGTGAAGTGCAGCTAGCGAAGGACTCAGCAAAAGAGGCTGGTAGGGTTTTATTTCTACATTTTTCCATTCGCCGCCTTCATAGTCGGCTTCGAGCATATGATCGGTAAAATACTTTCCAAAGGGCAGGTTCTCCAGATTAATATCTTTTAGTTTACTCTGTTCTGCCCTGTTAATTGTAATATCCATCGTAGCAAGCATATTCATTTAATTTAGCGCTGCAAATAAACAAAAAGATTTTCGGAAACTACTACGCGTAAAAACCCTCGAATGAGTTTAAACAACATTTCATTACCGCCGAAGCTAATAGCTCAACTATATCAAAACACCCTGATAGAAGGTAGTGCAATGCCCGTGCCTCAAAAAAAGAAGGTGAGTTATTTAGGTAAAGCCGAAAAGAATATTCTGATACTTGTTAACCACAAATCGGTTCCGTTTCTGCCTGCTAAAGAATTGGAATTTCTTTCAATGGTACTTGCTGCATGCGGGTTAGATCTTTCTCATGTGGCCATAGTAAACTGGCAACATGCCGAAGAAAAAGACGCTTCTGTATTACATCAGCTATCACCAAAAGAAATTTTGTTTTTAGATGTTGCTCCTGATGTTGTGGGCTTGCCATCTGCTGTAAATGAATACGCAGTACAAAAAGCCGGCACCATACAATTTGTGGTTGCGCCTTCGCTTACGCAGATAGAGAAGACAAAACAAGCCAAAAGCCAGTTGTGGATAGCACTAAAACAATTATTTTGCCTGTAACATGAAGATCGTTTTTGCAACTAATAACCAGCATAAGGTTGATGAACTAAGAGCCGTGCTGCCACCGCAGTTTGAAGTTATTACTTTAAAGGAAGCTCGTATTGATATTGACATTCCCGAACCACACTACACACTGGAAGCAAACGCAGAGGAAAAAGCAACTACAATTTATCACCTTACCGGCACGGATTGTTTTAGCGAAGACACAGGACTGGAAGTAGATGCCTTAAATGGCGAACCCGGTGTACAAAGTGCCCGTTATGCGGGCGACGAAAAATTGTTTCAAAAAAACGTTGAAAAGCTACTGCGAAATTTGGCAGGCAAAGAAGATCGGCGTGCACAGTTTAGAACGGTGATCTGCTTAATAAGGGAAGGTGAGATAAATTTTTTTGAGGGCATTTGCAGAGGGCAAATCACTGGAGAACAAAGGGGTAGTGAAGGCTTTGGCTATGATCCTGTTTTTATACCTGATGGCGCTGATAGAACTTTTGCTGAAATGCGGATGGAGGAAAAGAATAAATATAGCCATCGGAGAAAGGCAGTCGATAAGTTGGTTACGTTCTTACGTAATTTTTAAGTGACAAAGCGGCTTGAAAAACTAAAATGGTTAGGTCGGAGCAGGTGCCATTATTTTCATTGTAAGAATTACCAATATTATTCTGCCGCTTTGATAAACATTTTGCCTGTTTACTTATGGTAAGGCGACATGAACACAAAGTAGCTTAAATGGCCTGGCCTCCAAAACGGGTTTTAAAATTATTGCTAACCTTCGTTTTGAAAAGAGTGGCAGTTTTTATAAGCTAAAGAAAGGAGTATAAGCATAGCTTTAGTAGATACTTTTATAGACATCAACTTTCTTTTGTAGCTAATCCCAAAGTTTGAGATAAAGCGAAAAAGCAGGTGAGCCTGGTATCACCGATGTAAAGGATTTAGTAGCTCAAAATCCTATAACCGGGAAGCTAATTTTATAAGCAACCCTTTTGTAATTATTAGAACCGCTTACTTTTAACCCCGAAAGACGGGGTGGGTTGGTTTTATTTTTGAAGGAACTCATGGCATAAACAAATAAATATTGAGCGGTACAAGCAACCAATCTTTTAGCGACAGCGACTTAATTGCAGGGTGCATGTCAGGCGACCGGATCATACAACGTGAGTTGTATAACCGTTTTGCTTCAAAAATGTATGGTGTATGTCTGCGTTATGCCGCTAATGCGGAGGAAGCTGAAGATATCTTACAGGAAGGCTTCATCAAGGTGTTTAAAAAAATAGCATCATTTCGTGGCGAAGGGAGTTTTGAAGGGTGGATACGGCGCATTTTTGTAAACACCGCTATCGAGCACTATCGGAAAAAAATCTATTTGCAACCGATTACTGAGAATGAAGAGTCCACATTAGAGGGCAAATATCTTTCGGTGCTGGATAGTTTAGCTGAAAAAGATATTATTAACCTTGTACAGCAGCTTTCGCCCGGATACCGTACTGTTTTTAATATGTATGTGGTAGAGGGCTATACGCACAAACAAATTGGAGAACAACTGGGCATCAGCGAGGGTACTTCAAAATCGCAGCTTTCACGGGCGAAGCAAATTTTACAGGAGTTGGTGCAAACTTTTATTGAACGAAGAAAAAAAGTTCCATAAGCAATGGATGATACCTTACAAAACAAACTAACACGCTTTGAAGAAACTCCTCCTGCCGGGGTGTGGAATAAAATAGCAGACGCATTGGCGGAAGAAGAAAACTTTGCTAACCGGTTATACAATTACACACAAACGCCGCCAACTACAACGTGGCCGGCCATTGAAAAAAATATAGGCAAGCAGGCCTCAGCCGCTAAAGTCATTTCATTTACAACCCGCTTTAAAAAACCAATACGCTATATCGCCGCGGCTTCTATAATTGGGTTGATAGCTGTCGCTACTACTTTATTATTAAGACGTACTGAAGCAGGTGCACCTCAGGCGGGGAGCACGGCTACGGTTCCGGTTACAACTCAAGCACCTGTTCCCCAGCCCAGGCAAAATAAGATGCCTCAAACTTCGGTGGCACCAGTACCTGTTTCGGCGGCAATAAAAGAACCAACACCCAAAACAGTTACCTTTAAAAGGCGACTTTTAAATCTTATACAGCCACAGAAGTTTTTAACTACAGTGGCAGTTGCAGGCGCGTTCGCTCCCGAAAAAGTAATCAAAGAGGCACTCTTTAACAACAGATCGCTTGACAACTATATGGTGTTTAGTGATGGTAATGGCATGGCAATGCGAATGCCCAAAAAATTATTTCCTCTGGTACAATGCGAGGATGGGGACGCCTCCTGTCGTCAACGTATACAATCGTTGCAGCAAAAAATTTCATCTGCTTCACTAGCTACCGACTTCGGCGCTATTATAGAAATGCTTCACCGGGTTCAGTAAAACCTGTAATCTTGAACATGGCCAGAATTAAGCTAACCGTCCCTGACGCCTTTACATTCTCTGCCAAAATTCCTATCCGAATTACCGATTTAAATTATGGGGCTCATGTAGGTAACGACACGGTGTTATCACTTATCCATGAGGCAAGAATGCAGTACCTGAAAGCTATAGGCTATACAGAATTTGAGTTTGAAGGCGTAGGTTTAATTATGAGTGACGTGGCTATTGAATTTAAAGCAGAAGTATTTTATGGTGATATTATTGAGGTTTATGTAACCGCCGGTGAATTTAGCAAAGCGGGGTTTGATTTGTACTATAAGGTAGCAAAAGCCACTCCGGAAAAAATTGTTGCCATAGCTAAAACAGGCATGGTTTGCTTTGATTATAAAAAACGAAAAGTAGTTAGCGTACCTGCGGATGCTGTAAGAAAATTGAATGAGTAATTTTGGTTTATTTATCTGTAGTAGCACCATTTAACGATCGTGGCGACGCTCCGCTCCGTTCAACACCTAAGCGCTATTAATCTTTCTTTATCCCCCTAATGCAAGGATTAGCCATGCCGTGCGACTGTCATCACTACTCTTTCGTTATTGTTTTTAGCACCTGTGATCCATAATAATGCAAACGAATAATGTCATTCGGCAACGGCTTTTTTGGCCACGACTTATGTAAGGCCAATGCTGCACCCAGCGCTGTGGCCTGCGACATGGAAGCAGAATAAATTTCCATAGTTGGATACGCTGCTGCCAGCAGGTTCATGTAAAGGGGATTGCTACTAAAGCCTCCATCAACGAAAATCCGCTTAACATCACAGCCATTTAAGACAAGATCGGTTGATGCAATTTGCTTTTTGA
>DASQMG010000244.1:0-8998 GCA_035645595.1 Flavisolibacter sp.
GTTCTCTTTTGCCATAGTACACATCTTAAGGTGTAACATTATTCAGCGACTCATGATACCGGTGGTAGTTGTAGCAGCGAACAAAGTTTTCCAGTGCTACGTTTAGTTCTTCAGCGCAGTAATAGTGATCTACCTTTACGAGAATGTCTTTTACAAAGTTCTCTGTAAAGGGCTTTTGAGGTTTTGTTTACATGATAAAATGGTTTAAGAATAAACATTGGAAACCCTCTCTTAAATTAAAACATTACCGGTACACGTTACGCTGACGATTTACACCAGTCTTCTTATTTAAGAGCCTGAATCATACGCTCAGGCTATCGTTTATTTTCTAATATCAAAATGCTATTGTAGAGAATTGTGTTGAACTTGGGCCACAAGTTTAATGAACCAGTTATCTGTTTTTGTCTCATTTGTGAATGACAAGCTTACAGGGAACTTTAATGTGTTGAGAATTTATCGTTTGTTCTGGTGTCTGCAACCTCATGTTACTAAACAGCAGGCGGGCAGCCTCAACACCCATAGTATAAGAATTTTCGTCTATTGAAGCAGCCGGTTTGTGATCCAGGTATTGAAACAGAGGGAGATTGCCAAAACCCACCACGTCTATGGTATTTACTTCTGCAGGGTTGTGCTTTTTTAAATATTGAATGACGTCAAGACTTATGTAATTTTTAAACGTGAAAATAGCAGTTGGTGGAGATTTTAGTTTCATTAGTGAACTTATAGCCTTGTAGGTACTGGCCGGTGTGAAATCAACCTCTTTAATAAAAGAGGTATTTAAAGGGACATCATGCTTTTCCAGCGCTTTTCTATAGCCTTCATACCTGATCTGGCTCACCGACATCGAAGCAGGACCCATAAAATGAGCAATTTGTTTGTGTCCCTTTTTAAACAGGAATTCCATCGCCATCATAGCGCCGTCCTCATTATTGGCAGATACATAATCGAAGGAAGGATCCTGCGGCGACCGGGAAAAAAACACAACAGGGATGCCAATACCAATTAGCCTTCTGAAAGGAGACATGTCAGCAGTATTTTTTGTAATAGCGACAATCACACCATCTACACGATTGCGAATCATGATGTCAACAATCTGGTTTTCATGTTCAATATCTTCGTGAGACTGTGATACAATAACATTATATTTTTCAAACGCTGCTACTTCTTCCACTCCGTTAACAGCCATTACAAAAAACTGGTCTAATAAATCAGGTATAATGAGGCCAAGTGTAAATGTTTTATTTAGTTTGAAGTGACGTGCTGCCTCGTTGGGAATATAATTCCATTCACCGGCAATCTTCTGAACCCTTTCTTTCGTGGCTTTACTAATAGAAACATCGCCGCTAAGGGCTTTGGAAACAGTAGAAATAGACATGTTCAGTTTGCCAGCTATATCTTTTAGCGTTATTCCTTTTTTCATTTGCGGATCAATTTGAGGCCGGTGTAATGTGGGTTGAATAAAATAAGTCCCATTCCAATGATTTCAATCGTTGTAGTTGCCAATTTACGTTGCTTAGCCAAAACCTGTGATTTTTGGTTTTAAAAATTATAATATATTAGTTCACTATACCGGCGATAATAATTAACTAACTCCAAACGATTGCTATGTTAAAAAAACGATTGATCTTGTCGATCTCCCTTTTTTCTCTGTTACTAATTTTTACTGTTAATGTAAACGCTCAAAACACTACAATCAGGGGTGCCGTAACCGATGCGGAAGGCAAACCGATGGAAAATGTTTCTGTCGTGGTCAAAGGCACTAATATTGGAACTACCACAGCCGGCAATGGCAGTTACCAGTTAAGTGTATCCAAGCCAACAGGCAATATCTTGGTGTTTTCTTCGGTTGGATTTACCGACCTGGAAATTACACAGACGAAGGCTGTTCAGAATGTTGTATTGGAAAAAACAAACCAGTCTCTTGATGCTGTTGTTGTAATTGGTTATGGTACCAGGCAAAAAAGGGATGTTACCGGTGCGGTTTCACAAATAAAAGTTACCCAGCTCGAAAATGAAAACCCGCAAAGCGTGCAGGATGCTTTAAGAGGCAATGTACCAGGGCTAACAATATCCCAAACAAATTCCGCTTCGGCTAAAGGTGGCGGCGATTTGCAGGTAAGGGGACGTTCCTCAATCAACGCGGGTACTACTCCGCTCATTGTTCTTGATGGGGTCATTTATCCGGGATCACTATCAGACATTAACCCAAATGATATCGCCACCATAGACGTATTAAAAGATGCAAGTTCGGCAGCGGTTTTCGGTGCCAAATCGGCCAGTGGAGTAGTATTAATTACCACTAAGAAAGGTAACAGAAGCAAACCTACCATTACGTTCAATAGTAACATCGGGTATGGCGAACTCGCCATGAATGAAAGATTATATAACGGGCCGCAATTTGTTTCCTGGCGTACCGATGTCTTAAAAAGCATCAATGCGAATGCAAAGCCCTATCAATTTAACGACCCGAGAGCCCTGCCCTCCAATATTACAGTAGCCCAATGGAAGGCTTATGACAATTCACAGGGCGACTCCATTGATATATGGTTAAACCGTCTTAAACTGTTGCCCATTGAAAGGGAGAATTATAAAAAGGGGAAAGAAGTTGACTGGTATAATATGATGTTTCAAAAAGGAGTTCGCCAGGATCATACGGTAAGCATTGGTGCCAGGACAGAAAGTGTTTCTTACTACTTTTCACTTGGCTATCAAAATAATAAAGGGGTGATCAGAGGGGATGATTTTCAGACGTACCGGCTAAGAATGAACCTTGAGGGGAAAGCCGCTAAATTCATGGCGGTAGGTTTAAACCTTCAGTTTGCCGACCGGGATGAAAGCCAGGTGCCCTATAGCTGGGGACAGATGGTCAATGCCTCACCTTACGGGGAAATTTATAAAGCTGACGGAAAAACCTTGCGTGATAGTCCTAATGATGATATTGGAAATAACACCAATCCTCTTTTAGATAATACCTACACCAACCGCATGCAGCGGTACAATACTCTTTTTGGAAGCCTGTATGCGAAAGGTGATTTGGGTTATGGCTTCTCCTACCAGGTAAACTTTACACCGAACTTTGAATTTTTCCGGTATTTCAATGGTATTTCCGCAAAAGATTTTCGTTACTCTGTTCGTAAAGGCGTAGCTACCCGTACCAACCAAACCACCTACAATTGGCAGGTTGATAATTTGCTGAAATGGAACAAAACATTTGGCCAGCATAATTTTGATGTAACCCTTCTGGCGAATGCTGAAAAGTTTCAATCATGGAGAAATCAAATGGACAATGAAGGTTTTGATCCCAATGATAATTTAAGCTACCACAATATAGGAGCGGGGATTAAGCCGGTAATCTCCAGCGATGATCAATACAGCACAGGGAACGCTTATATGGGCCGGTTGAATTATAGCTATAAAGACCGTTATATACTTACCAGTTCCATACGCCAGGACGGATATTCAGCTTTTGGTATCGGCAACCCCAACGCTACCTTTCCTTCAGTTGCCCTGGGATGGATATTTACCGATGAAAACTTTATGTCGGGTATAAGGTTTTTAGATTATGGTAAGCTACGGGCTTCGTGGGGCAAAAACGGAAATAGGGACATTGGAAGATACAACGCACTTTCCAACCTCACCACGGGTAAATATCAATACATCACCCCCAGCGGTGCTATTGTGCTTATATCGCAATTGTATGTTGACAGGTTGCAAAACCCCGGTCTTAAATGGGAAAAAACAACATCTGCTAACATCGGTTTAGATTTCTCGCTTCTAAAAAACAGGCTCTCTGGTTCTATAGATGTTTATAAAAAGCAAACGCATGATTTGCTTATCCTGCGCTCGTTGCCCGATGTAACCGGCTTTGATAATGTTTGGGATAATCTTGGGCAGGTTGACAATAAAGGAGTTGAGCTTAGCCTTACCAGCACCAACTTTACCCGGCCGGATTTTAGTTGGAAAACCACGGTGAATTTTGCTTTGAACAGAAACAAGATTGTGCATTTGTATGGCCCGGTAAATAATTATGACGCCACGGGCAAATTGATTGGTCAAATAGAAAAAGATGATATAAAAAATAAGTGGTTTATTGGTCATGATATCAGTGAAATATGGGACCTAAAAGTGTTGGGAATCTGGCAGGCACATGAAGCAACAGAGGCTGCCAGGTATGGTGTAAAGCCCGGTGATTTTAAAATCCAGGACGTGAACGGCGACGGCAAATTTTCAGATGCAGATCGCCAGTTCCTGGGCAGCAGAAACCCTAAGTTTCAATGGACGTTACGGAATGAGTTTACGCTAATGAAAAATCTTGATTTTTCATTCATGCTTTATTCTGTTTGGGGCCAGATGACGGATTTTAATCAGGCGAAAAATAATAGTGGCTTCCAGGACCGTCAAAATTCTTATAAGCTTCCCTACTGGACGGCTGAGAATCCCATTAATGATTATGCGAGATTGTTCTCAAGCAACGGCAGTGCAGATTTTAGCGTTTACAGAAAGGCTTCCTTTATTCGTTTAAATACCATCGCTGTTGGCTACACCTTGCCAAAACGTCTTGTTCAAAAAGCACATATCGAGGGCCTGAAGATTTATGCCAACGTTACCAATGCCGGCCTTTACGCTCCCGACTGGACTTTCTGGGATCCTGAATTCAGAAATCGTGACGGTAACGGAAATATATCTACCGCTATTCCTCCACGGTATTTTTCTTTAGGTATCAATCTTACTTTATAATTCAAACTAACTATAGTGTATGAAAAATATGTATAAATCCGGAGCGCCTTTTCTTCTGCTCTGCTTATTAGCTGTAGCCGGTTGTAAAAAAGATTATTTGGCTCCCAAACCGCTTTCTTTTTATGAGCCTTCGCAAACCTATGTTAATGCTGCGGCTATGCAGGCTGCATTGGCGGCCTGTGCCCGTAATTTAAGAATTGAGTATTATGGCGGCAATCCTCCCATTCTTACTGAAATGCTTTTTACAGATATAGCGGTAGAAGGCACTACCGATAAATCAGGTCCGGCCCAGGATCTTAACCTGTTAATTACACCGGATGGAGTAACGTTTAATAATGACGACCGCAATAAAATATATGTGTATTGGACGGAGGCTTACAAAGGAATCAAATATGCAAACACTGTTATTTCACGCATCAATAATGCCACCTACGCATCACCTGCCGAACGGAATGCTATACTGGGTGCCGCTTATTTTCACCGCGCTTTACGTTATTACAGGTTAACCCACCAGTTTGGTGATGTGCCTGCAATTATGAAAGAGATCTTAGCACCAAAGCTTGACTTTCAATCTACCAAGCGGGAAGTGATTCTTAAAAAAATAAAGCTTGACTTAGACTCTGCTCTTTTATGGACTACTGATGCTGTAAGCAGGGGCGAAGTTACCAAAGGTGCGGTGGCTCATCTACTAACAAAAGTAAACCTGGCTCTTGGCAATTTTGACGAGGCGATTGCTGCAGCTAATACGGTCATAAATGGGGGTGCTTATAGTTTAATGCTGTCAACTTTCGGAGCAGCCGCCCCGCCTATCACAGTTTTGCCAGGCACGATAGTTCCGGTTAACCTGCCTAGAAATGTTATATGGGATTTGCACCGTCCCGAAAATAAATCCCTCGCTACAAATAAAGAAGGGATCATGTTGATCATTGACCGCTTTGGTGATGGACAGTACGGTACCGGCATGACCATCATGCGCCAGGCAGTGCCGTTTTGGGGCACCAACGTAAATACACCAAGTGGTAAAAAAGGAACCTTTGACAACCTGGGCACAGAGCTTATCCAGTCAAATTTGTATGGCAGGGGAATTGGAAGAACCCGCCCAAGCAATTATGCACAATACGAAATCTGGGATGATCCGGCTGATTTGCGGCATGCCAAAGGAAACTGGATGAATATGGAGGACCTTTTATACAATGACCCGGGTCTTAGAACTTCGAATGATCCCTATTATTTACAGCCCGTGCGGTTGAGAAATGCAAGCGGCGGTTTATTAACTACCGATACCATCAGAAGTTATTTTGGCTGGCCGCAATACAAGCTTTTTATTCCTGATTTTGAAAATTCGCCCATGCAGGGCGGTCATACCGACTGGTACCTTTTCCGTATCGCAGAAACCTATTTGTTAAGAGCCGAAGCCTACTTCTGGAAAGGCGACCTGGCGAATGCTGCTACTGATATTAATAAAGTTAGAAACCGTGCCGGGTGTGCCTCTATCAATGCTGCACAAGTAAACATGGGAACCATTTTTGATGAAAGGGCAAGAGAACTTTTTTATGAAGAACCACGTAAAACAGAGATGACCCGTGTTTCTTTTTTGTTTGCTAAAACAGGAAAAGCCGCTGAAAACGGTAAAACCTATACTTTAGACCGCATATCAGATGACAATTATATTTATGACCGGGTTATGGCGAAAAATAACTTTTATAAGCTGGGTATTTTAACCAACCATGCCGACAAATACACCATGAGCCCTTATCATATTTTATGGCCGGTTCCCACACCGTCTATCCAGGCAAATAGTAACGGCATTATAAAACAAAACAAAGGCTATAGCGGGTACGATCCATCGCGGCAGGCACTGGATATAATTCCAGAATAATAAAAGCTATTTCCAAAATATGCTATTATTAAGTCCATCTTTGTTTGCATGTTTTTAATTTTTAAAAATTGATTTTTTCATGTCGAATAAGTCAGCAAACAGTCGAAGAAATTTTATAAAGAATACCGGTATGATAACAGCGGGCACATTGGCAGCCGCTAATATTCCAGCTGTAGTCAGGGCTCATTTTCCCACCATCGTGCCTTCGTCGGTTTTTGGAAAAAATGCACCGAGCAATAGAATCAATATAGGCCAAATTGGTTGCGGCCGCATTGCTCGTACGCATGATCTTGTGGAAACGTTCAAATACGACCAGGCCCACATCATGGCGGTAGCAGATGTTGATAGAACAAGGTTACAAGGTGGTAAGCAAATGATAGAAGGCTGGTATGCAAAAAAAACCGGCAAGGAAAATTATGTAGATGTAAAAACCTACGACGATTATCATGAACTTTTGGCAAACAAAGATGTAGATGCTGTAATGATCAGCACCCCCGATCACTGGCATGCTCAACCGGCTATAGAAGCTGCCCTCGCAGGCAAACACATTTACCTGCAAAAGCCTACGTCACTCACTATTGAAGAAGGCAGGCAAATGAGTGATGCTATAAGAAAAGCAGGTGTAACTTTTCAGTTAGGCAGTCAGCAACGTTCAATGAATCCCTGGCCCCAATTTAAAAAAGCATGTGAACTGGTAAGAAACGGCCGTATAGGAAAGCTCCATACGGTACACATTGGCCTGCCTTCAGATCCTGCCGGTGGCAATACCACCGAGATGCCAATACCTGAAGGACTTAATTACGATATGTGGCTTGGCTCTACCCCCTACGTGTATTATACATTAGACCGTGTGCATTCGCAAACGGATCCAAATTCACGTCCGGGCTGGCTGCGTTCCGAACAATTCGGGGCCGGAATGATAACGGGCTGGGGTGTCCATCATATTGATATTGCTCATTGGGGAATGAATACAGAATTGACTGGGCCGATTGAGCTGGAAGCCACCGCTGAATTTCCACAAAACGGCTTGTGGACCGTACACGGAAACTATGAAGCAAATTTAAAATATGCCAATGGGGTTAACATGTTGCTTAGCAGCAAGAACCCGAATGGTATCAGGTTTGAAGGCAGCAATGGATGGATATTTGTTTCCAGGGGCGATGTAGGTGTTACCTCATCTGATCCTGCCTCCGGTGCAAAAGAAAATAAAGCTTTCCAGGCGAGCGATCCTAAAATATTGTCTTCAGCAATTGGCGCTAATGAAATTCATTTGTATGAAAGCCCTGAACAGCATGGCAACTGGCTGGATTGTATTAAAAGCAAAAAGCCTACTATCAGTCCTGCTGAAGTAGCGCACCGCTCTTGCAGCGCCTGCCTGTTAGCGTATGCTGCAATGAAGACACCTGGAAAATTGTATTGGGACCCTGCCAAAGAAATTTTTAAAAATAATGTGGAAGCCAATAAGCTATTATCACGGCCGCAGCGATACCCTTATGGAACAAACTATATTGTAACGAAGAAGATCTAACTATGAAAAAACTGGTCTTTATTCTCTTATTTTCTGCTATGGCGGGATGTGCAGGTATTCAAAAAATAAATAACACTAATAACGGCAAAGTCAATCTGGTCACCCTCGACCCGGGACATTTTCATGCAGCACTGGTACAAAAAACAATGTACAAAGATGTTGATCCGGTAGTGCATGTTTATGCTCCCGATGGTCCGGACCTGCAATTGCACCAGGAACGGATAAATTCCTACAATACACGAAGTGATAACCCGACCCGATGGAAACAGGAGGTGTACACGGGTAATGATTTCATAGACAAAATGTTGAGCGAAAAAGCCGGCAATGTTGTAATCATGTCGGGTAATAATCAAAAGAAAACAGAATATATACTTAAGGCGATAGGCGCTGGGTTTCATGTACTGGCTGATAAACCGATGGCTATTGACAAAACAAATTTTGAGTTGCTGAAAACGTCGTTTGATGTAGCTCGGAAAAACAATGTTCTCCTTTATGATATTATGACTGAACGCTACGAGATCAGCACGATGCTGCAACGGGAACTCTCGTTTCTTCCACAGGTATTTGGACAACTGGAAAAAGGAACGCCAGACAATCCTGCTGTGACGAAGGAAAGTGTGCATCACTTCTACAAATATGTTTCAGGAAGCATTCTTACACGGCCTCCCTGGTTTATGGATGTATCGCAGGAAGGAGAAGGCATTGTAGATGTGACAACACATCTTGTTGATCTTATTCAATGGGAATGTTTTCCGGAGCAGGTAATTGACTACAAAAATGAAGTCCAACTTACTTCTGCACGGCGATGGACCACAGATATGGAGGCCAGTCAATTTAAAGCGATCACTAAACTG
>DASQMG010000245.1:0-11776 GCA_035645595.1 Flavisolibacter sp.
TTCTTTTGTCAGTACACCTGCTTCCATATTGGTAAGCGCTGCTGCTTTTTTTAAGTAAGCAAAAGCACGTATGATTTCTTTTGGCATGCGGTTAATATCCTGCGCAATTTTAAAGTTATCAATGCTGCGCTGGGTTTGTGCCCCGTAAAGCGCATCAACAGGCACCTGCACTTCGCCCATGGTATCTTTTTCTATGCGGTAGTTCATTGCAATAAATTTTTTATTGAGACACAAAAGTATTTATATACTGGCTATCAAATTAAAAAGCCATCCCTGATTAAGAGTTGGCTTTTTAATAAATTTTATTTAGCAGTGGATGAACTGGCGCTTTTTATTCTGCTGCGTGCCGAACAAAGGGTACAACCTACTGGCAGGTAGTGCTGTGTAAGAGGAGTTAAATAAATATTCCGTCTGCTGGGTTCAAAAAATGATCCTTTAAAAATGATAATCTAACGTAAAGCTTAACCCAAAGTTGAAAGTGCTTGGGTTATAAGGGACTATTCCCTCCTTTACAACGCTGTTGTTGTTTGTAGCCACATATTTCATTCCGCTTACTTTGCGCATACCTATGCCTGATACGCTTTCAAACGTAATGCGGTCATTCACTACCTACCTGCCAAAAAACCATGTAGTCCGTTATATTTTCGTACTCGTTCACAGGCGACCCGGTATGGCCGCTGCTAAGGAGACTGCCTCCATACTTTGGTATGGTAAACCTGTATTTCAGAAAGTTATATTGCAACCCCACGTAGTTGCCATCAGGCGCCTCTTCTTCAAAATAAATTTTTGGCATCACCCTGTACATAAAGCCCATGGCGGGTTTACGATGATCGAAGCTATATTAGTGCTTCTGCCTCATCGTCGCCACTGCTGCTCTGCTTCCAGGGATATTCTTTAACAAGCGGGCCTTCCTTTAAAAAAGCTCCCCTTATATAGTTGCGGTTTGTTTAGCCGCCGGCTACTTCAACAGTTAAAAATCGTTGATCTTTCTCTCATAAAGAAGTGGAAATACACCACCAACGAAGCCCGGAGGAGCCATCTTAATAATATTTTCATCGCCGCTGGTTTTTTCCTTTGGCGGGCAGATGTTGTTTCAGAAAAGATGATGGTGACTGAGCTGTCCCTGGTTTGCCGGCCCTTTTGAGCACTAAGAGAAGTAAAACAAAGAGTGAATAAAATGCATGATAAGGCCGGAAAAAAATAGTTCTCGTAGGTTAGCTTTAGGGCGTTAAAAGTATTTTATTTGTGCCATTAATCAAAACTACCTCTATGAGAATCTTCGGATTACTAACTGCATTTGGCCTTTCCGCGTTTACTGCTCATGCGCAAAAAGTAAAATTAACCTGGGGCGAAGAAAGCAAACAGGAACTTAGCTACGGCTCCTTAGTGCCGGGTACAGGTACTGAAATGGTGAAGCTTTGTTTTGAAACAAGCGGAGGTGGTTTGTTTTCTAAAAAAGTTTCAACTCCCATCTTAGCCCGTTACGATAACAAATTGGTGGAGAAAGGTGTGAAAAGCTTTACGGCAGAAGAAGACAATGTGAAATTCAACAACCTGCTTAGCGTAAAGGGCAACCTTTTTATGTTCACCAACCGCTACGAAAAAACTGATAAGTCTACAACGTTTTACACACAAAAAATTGACGCTAAAACCCTCGCTCCAAGTGGCCGGCCAATTAACCTGGGTGTCATGGCTGCCCTTGACCGCAATAAGCAATCTACTGCGCATTACGAGCTGTCGAAAGACTCTTCCAAAATACTTTTCTTCGGCCTTTCGCCGTACTCAAAAAAAGAAAACGAAAAGTATTACATGGCAGTGTACGATAATGTGATGAACAAACTTTGGGACAATACGGTGGAGTTGCCGTACAAGGATAAGTTTGTGGATGTACTGGATTATGTGGTTGCCAACAACGGAGCCGTTGGTGTTATTATGAAGCACTACGATAAAGAAGTAAAAAAAGAAAAAATAAAGGAGGACGGCTCTAACGTACCCGCCTACAAAGCCAAGTTTTTACTGTATGAAAAAGGTGTGGCTAAGCCAAAAGAGTACGTTCTGGACCTGCAGGATAAATATGTGCACAGCCTGCAGCTAACGGCTGATAACAACAGTGACCTTACTTTATTCGGACTATATAAAAACAAGTATGATGGTTATGTAAGCGGCTATCTTATTACTACTATTAACCCGGCCGACAGTAAGGTAGAAGTAAAGAAGATGGAAGCTTTCCCGCCGGATATGCTTGACCTTGTAAAAAAAGATAAGCAAGGCAGCAACAAAGAGAAAGATCCGGGTTTAAGCGGATATTTTAGTTTGAAAGATGTAGTGATACGGGAAGATGGAACAATGGATTACCTGCTGGAATTTTATCGCATGGATGTAATTACTACCTATAGCCAAAATACTTACCGTACCTACACGGTATATAACTATGGCGATATTATTGACGTAATGGTGAACCCGGCAAAGCCTTCGCAATTTGTTCGTTTACCCAAGTGGCAGCAAACAACATCTACCTCTTTATACAGCGGCTTTAAAGCCTTAACAATTAAAAATAAACTGGTGATTTTTTATAATGATGACAGGGATAACGTAGAACGGGAACTGGAAAAGCGTCCGGAGGAAATGACCAATTTTAAAAAGAGCGTACTGGCAATGGCTGTTATTGATCAAAAAAGTAACCTGGTGAGAAGCGCAGTATATGATCACCGCGATATGAATCTTACTACTTGTATTAACGTAAGCCAAAAGCTGGCGAACGATAAAATTGGCTTGTATGCACAGCGCAATGGCGGGCTGTTTTCATCGGCTAAGGATATGATTGGCCTGCTGGAAATTAATTGAACAGAAAGCGTTTTTATATAAAGCCGCGCTGCATAAGGAGTGCGGCTTTTTTCTATTAGAATGTTTGTGCCTTGCAGTAGTTCCCCTATTAATCTTTGGTTGGGCTACGCACTCCCTGCCGGCAGGCAGGTGGTTATACATTTTCTAAATAGGTTTACCATTCTATGGGAGCGTTTGTTTTTTCTTGGACTTGTTTTTGAAGAAGTTCCTTCACAACTTACACCATGAAATGGATAATCGGTATTGTGGTTCTTATATTCGCGGGTTGGATGGCTACCGTTTTTTTAGTGAATAAAATTGGGGGAACAGCTAGTTTGGTAGTAAGAGATTCTTTACAGGTAATACAACCCTTGACCGTCAGTGTAAGGGAGGATAGTATGAAAGCTAGTCTGGTAAATTTAGATACCCCCCGGAAAAATAAGCTGTCGCTTTTTAAAGGAAGTATTGATACAAGGAATGTACAGCCACAGCAAATAGTTGAATTTGCAAAAACATTGGTTGGTGTTCCCTATTTATATGGTTCAACCGACCCGGCCAGGGGCTTTGATTGTTCTGGTTTTATTACGTATGTATTTAATCATTTTGATATTGTGGTACCCCGTTCTTCTATCGATTTTACCGCTGTTGGTAAAGAAGTAAGTATCGCTGATGCAAAGCCCGGTGATTTGATTTTATTTACCGGAACTGACAGTACAGAAAGATCGGTGGGTCACATGGGTATTGTAACTGATAATGCTTCAGAATTAAATTTTATTCACGCCACCTCGGGGAAACAATACGCCGTTACTGTTACGCCGTTAAGTGATTATTATAAAGGACGGTATGTAAAAACAGTCCGGGTGTTTCCGTAAAATAATTAACTCCCGGTAAAAGCAGGCTTACGTTTTTCCAAAAAAGCAGCGGTGCCTTCTTTCATATCTTCTGTTTCAAAGCAGGCGCTAAATCCTTCTAATTCTTTTTGATAGCCATCGCCGCTATAAGCTGCATTAGCGGCAGTAATGCAGTGAGAGATGGCAAGAGGTGCTTTGGTAATGATTATTTGTAAAATGGCTTTTACTTTATTCAATAATTCATCTTGCGGTACTACATAGTTAACTAATCCGTATTGCAATGCTGTATGTGCATCAATCATGTTGCCGGTCATTAATAATTCCAGAGCCCGCCCTTTACCAATTAAGTGAACCAAACGCTGTGTGCCGCCATAGCCTGGTATGAGCCCGAGGTTTACTTCCGGCTGGCCAAACTTTGCATTCTCCGCTGCTACCCGAAAATGACAGGCCATTGCTAACTCACAACCACCGCCAAGGGCGAAGCCGTTAACAGCAGCAATGACTGGTTTGCTGCAATTCTCTATCTTAAAAAAAATGTCAAGTCCTTTTTTCGACAATGCTTTTCCTTCCTCGCCGCTAAGTCCCAGGAATTCACTGATGTCGGCGCCGGCTACAAAGCCTTTTTGCCCGGAGCCGGTGAGAATGACACCTTTTATTTCGTTGTTGGTTTCTACTTCATCAACTACAGTATTCAGATCGTTCATTACGTCCTTATTAATGGCATTAAGCTTATCAGGACGATTGATAGTAACGGTTAAAATTCCCGCCTCTAAAGAGGTAAGTAAGGTTGTATAAGACATGATTGATTTTTTATGCCGGTGTTGTCTTTGAAAGGCTTTAGCAAAAAGTTACATGAGGCCTAAAGTTCATTTAAAAAAAACTCCGGGAGCAACGATATTACGACATTGAAAATTTAAATTTCCGATCAATTACCCACCCGGGGTGGTGTTAACAGGAAAGAGCTCTTCCACATAAGAAAAAACATTCCCACCGGTTAAAGGTTGTTGTAGAGAGATGGCAAACAATCGAAACACGAACTGTCCATGGCTCTGGTCGTAAAATAAATATAAAAGGCCCGCTATTCACTAAAAACTTCTGTGCTTCTGCACCCATTCTTTAATATAGCCGGCAATCTCGGAAGTAGTGGTTCCTGGGGCAAACAATTTTCCTACGCCCTGCCCATTTAATTCTTTCATATCATCTTCCGGGATAATGCCGCCACCGGTAAGCAGCACATCATCCATCCCTTTCTCCTTCATCAATCTGGCCACTTTGGGAAAAACGGTCATGTGGGCACCCGATAAAATTGAAATCCCGATAGCATCCACATCTTCCTGCAAAGCTGCATTTACCACCATTTCAGCCGTTTGGCGAAGGCCGGTATAAATCACTTCCATGCCTGCATCACGCAGTGCCGTCGCAATCACTTTGGCGCCACGGTCGTGGCCATCAAGACCAACTTTCGCTACCAGTACTCTTATCGGGCGATTGATTGTATTCATATAGTAAAGAAGCGTAAAAATAATTGAATACAACGAGATGCTTAACGGCTAAACTGTTGCTTCACTTCAGCTAACCCTTTTTGCATTAACAACCGGGCACTATCAGATGCGTTTTGAAAGAAAATAATCTTATTCCCATATTGCCTTGAGAATGGGTTATTGCATGAATCTACCAACTGTACATTTTTAAAATGCTGAAATACTTCCTCATCGCTTCCGGGCGTTTTTGCACCCACTAAAATTAAGTTCTTAAACCAGATACGGTTTGATATCCAAAGTAGAAAGCTGCCATTATTGCTTATAATTCTTTCCTTGAAATCAGTATTCGTAGTATAATATTTCATACCTCCTGCCAAACCATAATTACGGCAATAAATAAGTGTTGATCTTTTGGTGGAATCTGGCAGGCTTTTGTAATAATTTTCTGTTTTTACAGCCAGTTCTTTCCATCCTAACATATCGGCAAAATCTTGTTGCAAAGAATGATTTTCGCCATCTTCCCATTTTAATACACCCATTTTTTCAATACCATATTCTTTGTTGGCTACCGCCATTGCTTCCGGCGTTTGCATTGGCAGTAAAAGGGGTACAAAGGGCAATGCCAGAACCAGTATACTAATCACGAATACATACCGTAGCCATATCCTTTTAACTGAAATGCGTTCCGCCCATACACCGCCTGCTGCCAGCAACATGGGGTAAGCGCCGAGTGCATAATAACCCTTACCGCTTCCCATCATTAATAAAGAAATAATGAGTAAATAACAATAAGCAATGATGCGGTAGTGGCTGTTTTTTAGCAGCCAGATTAAACCGCCGATCCATAAAAAGGCAACCGGAAAGAGCATTAAGATTTGTTCTTTCATAAAATCAAGCCTGTTCAGATTCCGGAGTTGTGTTTCCCTCAACTCGTTCATGTGATGTACCAATGGCCAGTTATGAAAATACTGCCAAAGAATATTTGGTAAAATGAGTACTAAGGCAAGGGAAAAGGCCAGCCAAAACAGTCTCTTCGCAAAAATGGTACGATGATACGTAAACAAAAATGAAAGTAACAAGGCGATAACGAAAAACAGGATCGAGTATTTGCTGTACCAGCCAAGCGCAAGAGAAAAGGCCAGAAGAAAGATGTATTTGTTTTGCGGGGTATTGATAAAGCGAAGCAGGTAATAAGCACTTAATGACCAGAAGAAAATATCAAGGAAATTGGGCTGAAATAGAAAATGAATACGCAGGTAAGCAGAAAATAAAATACCTAAGGTTGCAATACTTTGTGCAAAAAGATCTCCACCTAATTCTTTCACCATCCGCAGGGTAACTACTAAAGTAAGAACACCAAAAAGCACCGGCCAAAACTTTATCCAAAAAAAACTTCCACCAAACATCGAAGAGATGTAGGCAAGCAAACCAATGAGCGGCGGGTTCTCCAGGTAACCAAAAGACAGGTGCCCGCCTTGTTCGTAATACAAATACTCATCCCGGTGCAACTCAAAAGCAGGATTATAAAGTAGGAAAGGCAGTAGCGCTTTAGCCAGTACAAAAAAAGTAATAAGTACCCAATGCTTTTTGCTCATACAAAGAGATTTTGGTTGTCCCTTCAAGATAATTATTCATTTAGAAAACCATCGGTTGTAATTTGTGAGGATGGAATACAACAAGTTTGGTAAGACGGATTTAATGGTTAGCGAAATTGGCTTTGGTGCCTGGGCAATTGGCGGCGCTGCCAGAGTTGGGGGTACCGCAATAGGTTGGGGAGACGCGGATGATATTACTTCTAAACAAGCAATCAATGCTGCCTTAGACGCCGGTATTACTTTTTTTGATACCGCTGACTTTTATGGCCTGGGCCATTCTGAAAAACTTTTAGGAGAGGTACTGAAAGATAAAAAGGAGGCTATTATCGCTACCAAGGTTGGCCACCGCGATATTGATGATAAAATTGTTTTAGACTATTCTAAAAATTATATTATCCAGGCTTGTGAAGAAAGTCTGAACCGGTTGAATAGAGACGTGATTGATTACTACCAGTTGCATTCTGCACGGGTAAATCATTTGCAGCAAGGTGAATGTGTAGAAGCAATGGAACTACTAAAACAGCAGGGGAAAATTCGCTACTGGGGCTTGTCATTAAATACGTTCCATCCAAAGCCGGAAGCAGATTATTTGATCGAAAAGAAAGCAGGAGATGGGTTTCAGCTTGTGTTTAATTTAATTAACCAAAAAGCAATGGCTATTATTGAAAAAGCGGCAGCAAATGGGTATGGTATTATTGCCCGCATGCCCTTGCAGTTTGGCTTACTAACAGGTAAGTTCTCGTCGCAAACTGCTTTTGCCACAGACGACCATCGCAGCTTTAGGTTAACACCGGACATTATACAAAAAGCTACTGAGTTGGTAGAGGAAAAAGTTTTGCCTGTGGCGGAAAAAGAAGGCATTAATCTTACGCAGCTGGCTTTAAGTTATCTTATTAGTTTCCCCCAGGTAAGTACTACTATTCCTGGTATAAGAACAAAGGAGCAAGTTCTTCAAAACACAACCGGCTTAAAAAAGTTAAGTAATGAAAATAAAGCCTTCCTTCAGAAACTAAATACGGAATGGGAGCCTGTTGTACAACTGATGGAGCAGCAAGGTTAAGGTGCTTGCTCCAGGGCCGACTCTATGCGTGTTATTGTTTCTGCTTTGCCCAGCACTTCTGCAATTTCAAAAACGGGCGGGCCAAATTTGCCGCCTACCAGCATTAAACGCATTGGTAGTTGTAGTTCACCTGCCTTGATGCCCGCGGTTTCAGCTAACTGTTTAAATAGGGTTTCAAGCGATAGGGCTTTCCAATCGCTAACACTAGGCAAGGTTTTGTTGAAGCCATGGAAAAAATCTTTTTTAGCCTCGTTCCACTTAGCAAGTATTGGTGTGAAATCAATTTCTTTCGGGGCTTTAAAGAAGAAGAAACTGTGCTCCCAAAAATCAGGCAATAAAGTGCAGCGGTCTTTTACAAGTTCGAGAACCCTTTCAAAATAGGTATCATCCACAATCTCGATGCCGTTAGCTGCAAAAATATCTTTCACCTGCTCTTTATATTTTGCTGACGGTAGCTTCTTGATCCATTCATGGTTGAACCATTTGGCCTTGTCAAAATCGAACTTAGCACCGCCTTTATGTACTTTTTCAATCGAGAACTTTTGCACCAGCTCTTCCAATGAAAAAACTTCTTCTTCCGTGCCGTCATTCCAGCCCAGCATAGCCAGCATATTTACAAAAGCTTCCGGTACAAAACCTGATTCTTTAAAGCCTTCTGTCAATTCACCGGTTTTGGGGTCTTTCCAATTCATAGCAAAAACCGGGAAGCCATATTTGGCACCATCACGCTTGCTTAACTTGCCACTTGGTCCAAGTATCAATGGAAGATGCGCCCATTGCGGCATCGCTTCTTCGCCAAATAAATAGCGCCATAATAAAATATGCACTGGTGCGCTGGGCAGCCATTCCTCACCACGAAAAGCATGTGTAATTTGCATCAGGTAATCGTCTACCACAACAGCCAGGTGATAGGTGGGCATACCATCTGCCTTTAGTAAAACTTTATCATCTATTACTGCCGTATCAAAGCTTACTTCTCCACGAATGGCATCAGTAAATGAAACAGTTTCGCCTTCCGGCATTTTTATACGAATTACATGCGGCGTATTCTGTTGCAATAACGAATCAACTTCAGCTTTTGAAAGAAAAAGCGAATTGCGCATCTCCATACGCACCGTTCTATCGTATTGCGGCGATGGGTTATCTGCTGTTCGTAACCTGCTTCGCATGGCATCTAATTCTTCGCCCGTATCAAAAGCATAATAGGCATAGCCTTTCTCTACTAATTCTTCTGCATACTTACGATAGCCTTCTTTGCGCTCACTTTGACGGTAGGGTCCAAATTCGCCTCCATGCTGTGTACTCTCATCGGGTTGTAAGCTGCACCACCTCAAGGTTTCAAAAATGTATTCTTCAGCACCCTGCACATAGCGGCTCTGGTCGGTGTCTTCTATACGTACAATAAACTCTCCACCCTGCTGTTTGGCAAACAAATAATTATATAGCACGGTGCGTACACCGCCCAAGTGCAAACCGCCGGTTGGACTGGGCGCAAACCTTACACGAACTTTTTTTGACATGGCAGCAAATTTACGAAGTGAGAAGTACGAAGTAACTACTGTTTGAAAGGTGCAACCATGTAACTCTAACTTCGTACCCCGAACTTAAATCTCATGCATCGTTATTTCATTAAAACGCCATGGTGGGTACAACAACTTTTTTCAAACTATGTTTGGAGGATTGCTGCAACACAAAAAGTTATTTATCTCACCTTTGATGATGGGCCCCACCCAACAATTACGCCGTGGGTGTTAGACGAATTAAAAAAGTATGATGCAAAGGCTACTTTTTTTTGCATTGGAAAAAATGTTGAAGCTCACCCTGCTATATATAATCGCATAATTGCCGAAGGCCATGCAACAGGAAATCATACCTATCAACATCTGAACGGCTGGAAAACAGGGTTGGATGCATACCTGGGGGATGTTGCAAAAGCATCCCGATCCATAGATACGAATTTATTCAGGCCTCCCTATGGACGAATAACGTCTGCACAGGCAAGAAATTTAGCCACAATGATGGAAAAGAACAAGGTAAAAGTGATTATGTGGGATGTACTAAGTGCAGATTTCGATAAAAGAATCTTACCAATACAATGTGCAAAAAATGTTTTGAAAAATGTATCACCGGGATCTGTAGTTGTATTTCACGATAGTGAAAAAGCTTTTGAAAATTTAAGAATTGCTCTGCCGGACGTTTTACGTGTCTTAGGAGGAGAGGGTTATATATTTGAGAAAATCGTAATGAGAAACCTGTAAAAAATTTGGGCCTGGGTAGAAACCCTGGCCCGTTTTTAATCCGTACCCTATGAAAACTGGTTTAAAGGTATAATGTTTTTTTTAATTAGTACAAAGTAATTTGTCTAATGTTTACATTAATAGTTAGTGCTGCCTGGTTATCGCAGCCACCGGCTTCATAATCTAAAATAGCCACCCAAGGTATGCTGGCAGGTAAACCTTGTCTAACCATCCTGATGCGGCCTTTTGAAACCACGGGACGACTATATTTCCTGAACAATGGTTCGGTGATTTCAGAATTCAATAGAACGATAATGTTCCCCTCTCTACTTTACCATTAGCCATCCCGCTCCCTTTGAATATGTCATCTGCAGGCATAACAGGGCCATTTCCTTCTTGTGTATTAGTTCTCCCCTATTCCCGTGGAAATAGAACCCGTTGGGCTTGGTCAATTTGCCATTAACCAGCTCAATTTTAAACTTTAGTTGATTGGCTCCTGCTGCTGAGTAGGTTGTATTAATTATTTTATGTGCCCTCCAAACCGGGATCGTATCTATTTTAAATTTTTTGAACGTTGTAGTAGCGGAATGTCCGGGTTCACTTAGAGGGCCGGTGTAGACCCTTTTGATTTTACCGCTACGCAGATGGCCTTGACTAAAACACCCTGTACCAAAATCGAGTATTATTCCTTTTTCTAAGGCTGTAAATAATAGGTCTGCTGCAATTGCTACGGTAGTCAGTCCGGTAAAAAGCGATAGTTCGTTCAAATAATTATTTAGTGGCGATATAAAGGTGATAAAATAAATAGCTTTAAAGCATTCTTGAAATTTTCGCAAGCTTTGACCTATGCAACCTATTTTGATTGATACTCATGCCCATATTTATTTACCTCAATTTGATGATGACAGAGCTACAATAGTTTCAAATGCTAAGGCAGCAGGTGTTACTTCCATTTATTTACCAGCTGTTGATTCCTCTACCCATGAAGCCATGCTGCAAACCGAAGCGGCCTATCCATTTTGTAAAAGCATGATGGGTGTACATCCCTGTTCTGTGAAAGAAGATTATCAAAAAGAGATTGGCATAGCTAAAGATCATTTGATGCAAAGGAGATTCGTAGCTATTGGTGAAATTGGTTTGGATTTTTATTGGGATACAACCTTTGCAAGGCAGCAGTACGAAGCGTTCCATCAACAAATTGAACTGGCTATTACTTACAATCTTCCCATCGTTATTCACTCCCGCAATGCCATAGATGAATGTATAGAAGTTGTTGCAAAGTATCCAGCTGTGCGAGGTATTTTTCATTGCTTTTCCGGTGACCTCCGGCAGGCTGAAAATATTATGGCAATGGATTTTTTGTTAGGCATTGGAGGCGTGGTTACGTTTAAAAACGGGGGGCTTGATAAGGTGCTTCCTCAAATAGGGTTATCGCATATTGTTTTAGAAACCGATGCCCCTTACCTGGCGCCTGTACCACATAGGGGCAAGCGTAATGAGCCGGCTTATACTAAATTGGTAGCTGAAAAGCTCGCTTCTCTTTTAAATTTAGAGGTTACCGAAGTGGCAGCAGCTACTACCGAAAATTCAAAAAATCTGTTTGGGATAAAAGAGAACCATTAAATTTGCCACCCTTCGATTGGAGACTTGTCCGAGTGGTTGAAGGAGCACGCCTGGAAAGTGTGTATACGGGAAACTGTATCAAGGGTTCGAATCCCTTAGTCTCCGC
>DASQMG010000246.1:0-4357 GCA_035645595.1 Flavisolibacter sp.
GTATAAACAAAATTGCGCAGCACATTATTTTCATTAATGTCGCGAATGGCATTCCCAAAATTAAAAGTGTAAGTTGTGTTTGGCAGAAGGCTGTCCCGCAGGCGAAGCGTCATCGTTTTAGCCCTGATGGTTAATTCAGGATTTACCTCAAATGTTGGTGTAAACAATAGATTGTTCTGGATATCCTGCGGGTCATCGATAAATTCATCGAACGTAAAGGTGATGCGCGCCCCTTTGAAATTTAAGGTAGAGTCTTTAGGAGCAACCGATAGTAAAACTGGTGCCGTACTGTCTCTTGGCCCACCACCCGGTGGTATAATATTGGCGCAGCCCGTTGGTATTGAGGTCCAAAAAATTACAGTACAAACAGAAAACAAGACGGCACAAAAAGAAGCTTTTCGCATGAGGGGCAAACTTAAGCGGTTTACGTAAGGCCAGGTGTCCTGGTTTTCATAAGGATAGATTAAAAAAGCGCCTCTCCAGGCTTGTTCCCGGAGGAGATGGGTTAAGCCTGCGGAAGTTGGCAAATGTTTACGATAGCGGTCGCCTGTCGGTCGTTCCGCAGGATATGCTTAATGTAGGTATTTTGATAAAAGTTGCCATAACAACTCTTTACTCCTACAACTTTTCATGTGTAACCTTACCGCAAAACTGCTCTAAGCACTACAAATCCAGGGGTTTTTATATTTGATAATCAACTATTTTCCGGCACCTTTGCAGCACTTATCAGAAAAACTTAAATCTTACAAAGCAGTATGGGACTTTTTAACTGGTTTACGCAGGAGATAGCTATTGACCTGGGTACTGCCAATACGCTTATAATACATAATGATGAAGTGGTGGTAAATGAGCCTTCAATTGTAGCGCTCAATAGAAATAATCCAAAGGAGGTTTTAGCAGTAGGGAAGAGAGCATTAATGATGCATGAAAAGACCCATGAAAGCATTAAAACCATCCGTCCCCTGAAAGATGGTGTAATTGCCGACTTTAACGCTGCCGAACTGATGCTACGGGAAATGATTAAGCTGGTTTATCCAAAGAAACCGCTTTTCCCCCCAAGCTGGCGAATGATGATCTGCATTCCTTCCTCAATTACGGAAGTGGAAAAGCGGGCTGTACGGGATAGTGCAGAGCAGGCAGGTGCTAAAGAAGTTTATTTGATACATGAGCCCATGGCTGCAGCCTTAGGTATTGGCATAGATGTAGAGGAGCCAGTGGGAAATATGATAATTGATATTGGTGGTGGTACTACAGGTATAACAGTAATTGCCCTGGCCGGTATTGTATGCGACCAATCGATTCGTATTGCAGGTGACGAATTTACCGCAGATATTATGGAAGCTTTGCGCCGCTATCACAGTTTGTTGATTGGTGAGCGCACATCAGAGCAAATAAAAATACAGATTGGCGCCGCTATGAAAGACCTGGATAATCCTCCAGACGATATTCCTGTTAATGGCCGTGATCTGGTAACGGGTATCCCAAAACAAATAATGGTAAGCTACCAGGAAATTGCCGAGGCATTGGATAAAAGCATCTTTAAAATTGAAGAAGCGATTTTAAAAGCATTGGAGCAAACGCCACCTGAGCTGGCTGCGGATATTTATCGCCGTGGGTTATACCTTACCGGTGGCGGTGCCCTCTTAAAAGGATTGGACAAACGCCTGAGCGCAAAAATTAAATTACCTGTTCACGTAGCCGATGACCCGCTGAAAAGTGTTGTACGCGGCACCGGCCTGGCTCTTAAAAATTATGACCGTTACCCTTTCGTAATGAGGTAAAGCTCAACGGAGTTAGTAATTTGGAATTAGTAATCATTATGCAATAGATCCCAAAACTTTTTACCCATACCTGATTCCTATATACCCAACTCCTAACCAGTGCGTAACATTTTTCTTTTTCTTCGCCGCTACTTTACTTTTATAAGCTTTGTTGTTTTGCAAATATTTGCCTTGTGGATGCTGTTTAGCTATAACCATTTCCACCGTGCTGCATTTCTTGGGATAGCTACCGAGTTTACCGGAAAAATCAATACGCAGGTAGATAAATTGGATGATTATTTTCATCAGAGTGAAGAAAATAAACGGGTGCACCGCATGAATGACTCGCTCCTCAACTTGTTGAAAACAAATTTTTCCTACCCCGATACATCGCAGAGAATTGTTGTTGATTCCATGCGGTTAGATACTGTAAATGTGGTGCGCCGATACATATGGAGGGATGCAAAAGTGGTTTATAACACCATAAATGCCGAGCAGAATTACCTTCAACTTAACCGCGGCAGTAAATATGGCATCAGGGATGACATGGCGGTATTAAGCTCCGACGGTGCCGTGGTAGGTGTAGTTGTAAATGTTAGCCCCAATTTTAGCGAAGTAATGAGTTTGCTTCATGTCCAGAGTTCTGTAAGTGCAGCCCACCAGAAAAGCGGGAGCTTAGGAAAAGTTGAATGGGACGCAAAGGATCCGCGGTTTGTACTGTTGAAAGGCATTTCCAGAAGCGTAGAGGTAAAAGTGGGCGACTCTATAGTTACCAGCCGCTATTCGTATAACTTTCCGCCTAATTATTTGATTGGAACAATTGCACAAATCACCAGCGACCCGGCAACAGGTTTTTATTTATTGAAAGTAAAAACAGCTACTAACTTCACCGGCATCCAGCAAGTGTTCGTGGTAGAAAACTCGCAGCGGGAAGAGCAGCTGCAGCTATCAAAAGACACAGAGAAAAAAATGGAACAACAAAAAAACAAACAACGTTGAGCGACCTGGTGAAAAACATAGTGCGATTTGTTTTGTTTTTGGCAGTGCAGATTTTTGTACTCAATAAAATCCCTTTTTTGCACCAGTTTATCGTGCCTTATCTCTATTTTCTTTTTCTACTGTGGCTGCCTTTTTCTATTTCCCGATTTGGGTTATTAATAATTGCATTTTTTACCGGCTTGTTGTTAGATTACTTTGCCTGGACGCCTGGTTTGCATACGGCCGCCTGCCTGCTGATTGCTTATGCAAGGCCATTTGTAATCAGCATTTTGATTCCAAAAGATAACGAGGAATTTAACTACCGCGAACCTTCACCCAGGGCTCTTGGCTGGGCGCCTTATACGCTGTATGCCTTTGTGCTTACTTTATTTCATCATACTTATTTAACCCTGCTGCAATGGTTGCAATTTGGTACATTCCTCCAGTTTTTAATTAAGGTAGCCGCTACAACTGCTATCAGTATGTTGTTGATTTTTACCACTGAGTTGTTGTTTCCAAGAAAAGTTAAGTACAGGACGAATACGGCGTAACCTCGTACTTTAAAGGGAGCTTGATGAGCTACTTTTAATTCGGACTTTTTTCATCCCTCAATATTCATTGCTAATCGGTGATAGGCTCTCCGTTTAAAAATTTTTTTATACCATTTTCCGTGAGTTCTTTGGGAGACCCGTACCAAACAATCCTGTTTTCATTATCAATCAACACAGTTCTTGGCAAAGGCATAGTACATTGTCCTGAACTTTACGTTTTTTATGGATTGCTCTTGCAGTATCACTTACAACCACTGTTTCAAATTTCACTTTTTGAAAAGTGTGCAACGTCTTCTCCGGGTTTTCATATGTAATGGAAAGAAAGACGATGTTCTGGCCTCTGAATTTTTCTTGTAGCCTATTTAGGTGGGCAACAGCTTTAAGGCAGGGCTGCACCACGTTGCCCAAAACTCAAGCACCTTAAACTTGTTATTGTAATTCTTATCGCTTGGCTCGTTTTGAAGATAATGGGTTACCCGTATTTCATCCGTGATTTTACCAATCAATTCCCTTTGGCTTTTGAACATATCTGATTGAGCCAATAAAGCATTGGAACCCCAAATAACAATATCAATACTGCTTTTTTCATGGGACTCGCCTTTAATTACAATTTCTGTTAACTGGCTGTTTTGTATTCACCTTAATATCATCTGTTTCTTGGTCGTCCATTGTTATGTTCCCTGTCCTAACTGCACAGTCCTTCGCTCAATTCGCTTTTCATAATCCCTTCCCTGAAAGATGCGATGTACATATACACTTGCCACATGAACCTGATCGGGGTCTAATTCTCCCGGCTCCACTAAATGCTCTACCTCGGCGATGGTAACCCTGCCTGCTTTTGCCATGGAGGTGGAAAAATTTCGGGTAGTCTTTCTAAAAACAAGGTTGCCATACTTATCGCCCTTCCATGCTTTTACTATTGCAAATTCAGCGTGCAGCGCCTCTTCCATTAAATACATTTTCCCGCTAAATTCTCTAACTTCCTTGCCCTCCCCTATTTCAGTTCCATATCCTGCTGGCGTGTAAAAGGCCGGGATGCCCATGCCTGCCATTTCAATACGGGTAGCT
>DASQMG010000247.1:0-7177 GCA_035645595.1 Flavisolibacter sp.
ATAAAACGTCAATTAAGTCGCCTGTTCCAGTGGAGGGCACGTCAAATTCGAGCTGATTTAGGGCGGTCCAGTAGTACTGAGATGGGGTGTTCCTTTGGATTTTTTGAAGAGCAATATTGCGAACATTCTCTTCAAGTTCCAGTATATCTGCATACCATTTAGTCAAGTCAACCAAAGACAGTTCTAATCCGTAACTATAAAGCCGTACAAGGATTTTGTGAATAGCCTCAATAAATGCATGTGCATTATTCCAGTCTGGCCTTTCTATGTCTCGGCAAAACTCTCCTACTCTGTTAAGAAAAGAATCAGCAACAGGATCGCTGAAGTTTAATTCCTCCAAACCTGTAGGGTTTCAAATTTCTGCTAACAGGCAGCAGCTTTCTGCATCCGTTTGTCTAAGACAACGGTTTGCTATAAGCGCTGCAGGTTGCAAAAATCTGCATGTTATGGGAAGTGGTATTTCCACCACAGGCAAGGATCACTGAGCCTGACAAATCATTTTGCTAATCTCTGGTTGGCGAAGTGATTTGTTCACAACGTCTTTTGCTTTCTCTCCATGTTAACAGTAAGCCATCTTCTGGGTAGTGACCTAGCCGAAACGGGTTATTGACAACACCATCAAAAATTTCTAATTTCGGTGAGCCGCCGGCAGAGTCTAAAAAATTAAACTTTTCATCGCCTCCGCCAGCAGCTCGCACTTCTGCAAAACAATTTGCTCCCGGGCTGCTTGCACCTAAAGCTCCATAATTCACAAACAAACTTTATTCAAAGGAAAACTTACACAGAGGTGGAAGACAATTTCGCATCGACAGTTAATATGCGTACCCCTTTCTACTTTTTAAGTGGAAGGTGGCCTTATATTACTGCCGACGGAAACAGATTGGCACCCGTCAAGTGAAATGCATACTGACCGGGCATTGGTATTATGATACAATTCCGTTTAGCAGATGCTTCGGGCATCCTTGCCAGGGGTTTGCAATATTTAGGTTTTCTTCAGTACATCAACGGGATTCATGCGGGCAGCGTTGAAGATTCTGTAGCCGACAGTAAGCAGGCATGCCACCATCAGGGCCAGCAAAGCAACAACAAAAGGTCCAGGGCCAATCTGCGGATGATGGGCATAAATAAACCGGAAAACAATCTTATTCATGATCAGGTATCCGAAGAGCGATCCAAAGGCAAAGCCTGCAAGCAACAGATAAACAAAATCTTTTGCAATGAGCCGCATAATGTTCATCGCTGATGCGCCCAGCACTTTTCGCATTCCCACTTCCTTACTACGCCGAAGAATATTTAACGAAACCAGCGCAAACAACCCAGAAGCAGATAGCAACATGGTCACAATGGCTAAGAAAAAAGCGACTGACTTAAACCCATTATTCAGGTATCTGTCCTTTTCCACCACCTCCGTTTGTAAAAACCCGCTAAAGGGCACACTGGGAACAGTACTACTCCATGTCTTTTGCACTGACTTATATACATCCGCCAGGTCCTCAGAGTTTGTACGAAATACCAGGTAATTGTATTCCCCTGTAGCAGCCAGACGCAATACACAGGGCGGTACCGGCCCATGGAGCCCGGCTTCCTTGTAGTCGTTCACCACACCTACAATGGTAAGATACTTTTCTCCCAGTTTTATCTGCTTGCCCAACACATCGCCCAGGCTTAAACCCTTAGCCAGGGTTTCATTCACAATAACCGAGCTTTCCCTGTCGGGCCCATCTGCTGAAAGAAAATGTCTGCCTTTTTTTAAGGTAATACCCATAGTCTCGAGGTAAGTGGCGCCACCAACGTGGACCACCTGTGCCATCAGGGATGCTTTTTCACTTAGAGCAGTCTGGGCAAATGAACTGCTGGCGACCTGCTGCGCTGTCCCGCCAATATGGGTGATCCGCGGATCAGCAGCCAGTGCATTGCGTAAAGCAGTAAATTGTTGTGGCGATTGCACTTCCACTACACCAACCTCTCTGATAGCATAGCCAAAATCAACCTGCTGTTGGTAGGCTGCATTCTGCGACAGCAGTATGCCTACGATTAGGGCCAGGCAGGACAATCCAAACTGCCCGAATAGCAATAACCGCGTAAACCGGCTCTTAGGACCGAAAACAGTTTCCCCTTTCAGAATAGCTGTAGGCTGAAATGAGCTAATGTAAATAGATGGATACAGCCCGGCAATTACTGCCGTACACACTGGAAGCAAAATCAAAACCAGCCACAGGCCCGGATCAGTAGTAGGGCTTAGTTCAAGCTCCAATCCAAACAACGTATTGAAATAAGGCAATAAATGGTTGACTACCAAAACGGCAAGAGTGGAAGCAAGCAGGCAAAGCACCAAGTTTTCAATCAGAAACTGCTTGATGATATGGATTTTGCTGCCACCCATTACTTTTCTGATGCCGATCTCCTTGAGCCGTTTTCCGGCAAAGGCTATAGAAATATTGGTAAAGTTAAAGCAGGCTATTAGCAGGATCATAGCTGACATAACGATTGGAACAATCACTGTAACGCCGCGAGGGTTGGGCTGAAGAGCGCTATGATACACATAATTGCCCATGTCAATATCTGAGGAAAATGCAATATTCCGGAACGGCTCCAGGCTGAATGCTGCTATTTTCCACTCAGGCCTTGCCTGATTATGCTGCCCGACAATAGAACTGATCTGGTGCTCCAAAGCAGGTATGGCTGCCGTATTGGACAGTTGCAAAAAAGTAGTGATCGTTGTTGCATTGCGCCAGTCATTCTCCCCGGTACTTCCCTGCAAATAACCGTCAAATGAGCACACCAGGTCCAGCTTAAAGCTGGAGTTTAAAGGCATTTTATGCATAACGCCTGCGACGGTCAAATAAATTTCTATGCTATCGTGTGATACAAAGGTAATTTGCTTTCCTATCGGGCTGCTTTTGCCAAAATACTTTGTTGCTAGTGCTTCACCGATGATGACGGTATTTCTGTTCTCAAACTGGTTATAATTTCCTTCCTTTAATGGAAAGCTGAAATAGGAGAACAGGTTCTTGTCTGCATAATGCATTTGTTCGCGCAGTACATCTCCCTGCAGTTTCAGCACTACACTTTCTGAAGCCAGTCGTGCATAACTTTGCACCGAAGGGTACTTATCCTTTATTGCAGCACCTGCTGCTATAGGTGCAATGCCCCAGCGTTGATGTGCACCATCAATATCCCGAACGGTGTTGAGGCGATAGATGTTCTGGGTATTAGTAAAATTACTATCGAAACTGTTCCTGAAGTTATAGTTTAGATATGCCAGTATAAAACAGGCAAGTGCGAATCCAAGATTGACCAAGTTAATGAGTACATAAACCTTGTTCTTTCGGAACATGCGAAGGGCTATCTTAAAGTAGCTTTGGAGCATTGATATACAGTTTACAAACGAATAGTGACTTAATAGTAAATACATCACGGTCTATGTCACAAAGAACTACAGAACCTCACTGGTCTTTCACCGTTCCCGCGCCTTATTAGATAAGGATTATCATGCCAGCTTACAATTCATTGAAAATCATAAAGTTATATTACTATATCCTGAATAACTGTTCGAAAACGAACACCGTATGCCCTGTATTGATACTTGCCCGCAGTACTTTCGTTTCTGTATATAGTCTTTACAGAACAATATGAAGAGATTATTTTTACATGAAAACAGTTGGCTCAAGTACAATAAGCCTAAATGAGACTGTCGGTAAGAACCATGAAAAAGAGGGATTGATCTTTTTGAATTTCTGGTATTTAACTATTATCAAGTATAATTAATCATGTAGGTTGCAAACTGATTTTATCCAGTTGCACTTTAGTGATTATCTACTTTTGCCACCAACATCAGTTTGTCTGAAACGGGTATTGTTTTCAAATCTACTCGATAACGAGGATGATTTATAGCCTTATTGCGGCCGCATTTATTTCAGGCGAAGCAAAAGTGAGTGGAAGAAAACTCGGTCTTCTTTGCCTTGTAAATAGTTTTGGTGAAGCGCTTTTAGCAAGAAAATGAAAAGCAAGGTCCTCCAGGAACTGTTTGAACGCATTTTTGTCGGTGATGTTCATAAGACGGCGAACGTTAGGAGCTGTAAACGTCAATCCTAGATCAGGCACTGGATCTCCCTATCCCTTTTTTTGTGCAAATGAAGTTAAAGCCCCCTGCCGCTTTACTATGCCGTACGTATGTTCAATGATGGCCTGTCTCTTATTTTTCTTGGGGTTCTGTGCTCTGAGTTTAGTGCTGTCACCTGCTATGGGTGTTCCACCAATTAAGCCGAACTGCCCGGCAATGGAAACAGCATGAGGGAATACTTTTCTTATAGCCTTTTCATTGTCACGATGAAAGTTGGAGGTGGTGTTATGATCGGGCGCCAGCTGATGAAGAAGCCACATCACTTCCACGTTTCTTTTGCATTCCCTTTTCAAAGATCGCGATGAGCGAATACAGTTCAGATAACCATACACATAAAGGTTTAGTAGATCTTTTGGATGATAAAGCGGCCTGCCCTCTGGCGATGATTTTATGTGAAAGGAGAACTGCGTAAGATCGACCCTATATAGAAAGAGGTCTATGATGCGTACCTCATTGTCTGTGTCGATAATCTCATCCAGACTTTGAGCAGAAAGAACGGCCTGTTTGCGATCCCCTCCTTTGATGTAGTACATATATAAATTTCCTGATTCTTACACACGCTGACCGGCAATACTTATAGGCAAATGTGAATAGCTTTTAGACAGTCTGACCTTTCGGCAAAAGCATTTGTGAAGTAGTGGCGTTTGATGCTCTGCAACTTCACGAGTGCTTTGATATTGGATGTTAATTGATAGTTCAAGTTAGCACTGAAGCCACTATTTTACGAGTGCTCTATTGGCAGATGCAATTACTTATCTGATAAAGTTTTAGTTGTCAAATAACGAAAAGGATATAAAAGTGCCCGGAATAATCTTCTATACATATTTAGTGAGGATAGTCGGATTGACTTTTCACTTTTCTTAACTGATTAAGGTGCCGGTCCATATGAGCAATACAGGTTAGCATTAACTGGTGCATATCTCTTATATTGTATTTCTCAGCATTACTCAAATGGCCATCAAAAACAAAGTTTCGAAAAGTAAAATGTTTACGAAAATCCTTGTTTGAAGTAGATACCATATTAATCAGAGCATCTTGGGTTCTGTTAAAGGCAAAGATTGCCTTTTCTTTTGAGCAAAACCTTCCAATTGGTGATAAGAAGCCTGCATCAGCCCTTAAAGTATCGGTAGCATAATCAATAAATACCTGGTCATTTCCTTTTGCCTTTTGAACAAATTGGAATAACTCCGGTTGGTTTAAAGCAGTTCTCATTTCAATTCTGTAGCTTTCATTTTGAGCAAATAGATGCTCCACAATCTCGGCAATTGACCAACGGGAAGAATCCTCCTTAAAATTCCATTGTTGCTCCGAAAGCTCTTTGATCTCATTTATTAAATCACTCCGCGTCCTTTCCAACCCGATAATCAATAGTCCTTTGTCCTGAGTCGACCAAAGTTTAGCTGGTACCCTTTTATCAATTTTCTGGCTATATCCATTGCAAAAAATAACAGAGAAAGCAGCAACTAAAAAAAAGCATTTAATATACAGTTTCATTTCTGAAGTTTATCGTTTCTGCCAACGTCGAAAGCAGTTACGAAAGCAGGGCATTTATTTGCTACAGCCTTACTTACTTTCTGTAGTTTGTTAAATATATAGGGTTTGGTTGTAGTTCAAAAGCGATGCTTTTGTGAATGCTATGTTAGTAGTGGTTAATTTTCTTTCACCACTGTTCCACTTATCAACAAATAGGCAAAGCTGTTTTTATTCTTCATAAGCTCGCTAACAGTCCCTTTAAAATGTTGCGTACAGGTATAACACACATTGTATTCGTCCTGCCAGGTAGCTATCTCATTTATTCGCTGTTGTTCCTCAGCACCTATTTGCAAACGCTGTTTTGATGCCAATTCCTTCAGTGCAATGGCGCTTATTATTGCTTCCATCTTATTGCCATCACTGAGTTTTTTCTTTAGGAGAAGATAGCTTTTTGAAGTAACCAATTGTTGGATGGAGCTAACCTCAGTTGAAGTTTCCCCAACAAAGCCGCAGGCGATGCGGATGTTAACGCTTAGATTAAGGCTGACCTGAGCTTTAGCAAGTAAGGAGGCAAATAACAAAAGTACCAAAATGACTTGTCGCATAAGGAAGGTTTAGTCGGTTCCAACGTAAGAGGTATTGCGATGTGGCGGCATTCTGTGTTCCGCCAGTTTAAATTTATAACTGAAGTTCAATAGTACTACAATAGTTCCGCAATTATTCTTCAGCTACCATATGGCAAAGCCTGCTTTATTGCTTTAGAAAAGAGGGTAAACCGTATTGTCAATGAAATAAAAACAAACAAAGATATTATTACTTCCGTGCAGCTAATCCCTTTTCATAGGAACCGATGTAAGCCGCATTTCACGCCGTTGTTGGTGTTTTTGTTTAAAATCTCTAACACCTAGACTTACTCACCAACAACTTGTCCTATCGGCAGCACGTTGTTGGTGAAGAGGACTTGGCTCATAGCTATTTCTTATTTAGAACACCAACAACGATGTGAAAAGGTTTACAATATGCTCGAGCGGCTGACCTTGATCAAACATCGTATTTACCCTTATAGGCATATCTTTATTTACTTATATTCTGGCTGTACAGTTGCCGCTTCTGAAAGGACAACATGGAAGAACGGGAAGAAATACTCTGCAGCCATGAGTAAATAATTCACCAATCTTAAATTTAATTGTATGCCGAAAAAGACAGCTGAACCGAGGAAGAATAAGCCTACTAAAAAGAAAAGCTCAGCACAGAAGAAAGCGGATCCAAAGAAAAAAGCACGGTAAGGTCAAAACGCAGAGAGCCCTGTTCACAGCGCCGGGCTTCTTTCTTCCCACGCGAGTCTCCCGCAGCGGACTCGCGGTGTGGTTCAAGTGTACATACCTTCCCAATCCTGCACCGTTTCATAGTAAGTTACCTTCTAGCAACCCTGCTCCCCACGAAGATAAAACTGCGCAGAGGAATACGGATACGCTGCTGCACCAGCTGCCAGGTTCCACTTGCAGCTAACAGTTCACAGCTTTAAGCAGTAGCTTCATTCATTGATCTTTAGGCTCACTGTTGCGCCACAGCTGCATAAAG
>DASQMG010000248.1:0-2140 GCA_035645595.1 Flavisolibacter sp.
AAAGTCGTTTCCACACCCTCCGGGTGCATTATTTACTAAGGTCATGATGAGTTCCGTGACATACGGAGGCACAGTAAACTGGGCCCGGTACTGTTTCCATTGTGGCATTTGTTGTCTCGGCAGATCGCCAGTGACAAACTCAGCTACCTTGTTGCCGGCAGGTGTTTGCAGCCGGATGGTGAGGTTGGGCAGCAAGGGGTAGGGGCATTTCCAACTTGGTTTACATACATTCATCAACCACACACCAAATTGGTAAATGGTCTCACTTTTAAAACCTTTTACGGAAGTACTGAGAAAAACACCTTTGTCATACGCCGAATTCACAAGCAGCATATTACCCTCAGCATCTCCGGGCGTATGGTCTTCCAGCAGGGTATGCCAGTCCCCCCGAAAACACGCATCAGTCGACGAACAAAAACTGTAGTATCCGTCCTGGGGACAGGACGAAGAGACGCGATTGTAAAGAGCGAGCGATGTTGTATTGATGTCCTGCACGTTGCCCATTCCAAAATGCAGATTGAAAGAAACCGGTTTTAATATGCATCCACCCGACTGGGCAAATATTCCTATTGCAGCATTTGTAAGGAAAACTAAAAGAATCAGCCTGGCTACCACTGTCCTGTGTTTTTATGTATGTAAAAGCTACTGAAAAAATCCGTTAATGAAAAAGAGACGGGAAGAATGTTCTATTATTTTTAGAACTGTACTCTCAAGGTGCAACAATGAAAGGAAACATAAAGGACAGATGTAAGGACAATTGCCACTCCACACCCACTTCTTCCGCCAATAGCCGGAATAAGAAAAAAGTGGAGAAAGTATACCAGGAGTGTCAATAGGTGGAAAGCAGGAGTCTAGAGGATGAGAGTGAAAGCAGTTATCACACGACTACTGTTTTTGATTCGGCTTTCCCCTCTTCGACCGCTTTGGTTTCTCCTTGCTTTTTAATGAATCTTCGGTATACGGTTAGTTTCCCTGTTCCGCCGAGCTGCATATATGATCGTCGTATTCATAGGCCCCAAACTGTAAGTGATACCAGCACTAAAACTCGCAAAGAACAAACAGAATTTAGCATCGCTTTCATCCCTGTACTGTTCTTTATCGCTGTGCTATAAAGAACAAGCTGATCTCAATATTTACGAGTGTTCATATCCAACATTTCTCTTTTTTCCAGTTGGCCTAATACCTCTTTTTTTTCCAGCAGTGCGCTGCGTAATTTTTTTTGAGAAAGTAGCTGCAGCTGATCTCCTATATGTTTGTTTCCAGGCTGGGAGGCATTACCGTAACTCAGCAACACCATCGCTTTCACCCTTCTGCCAAATTCCGTTACAGCTACATAGGAGTCTCCATGATAGGCATATCCTTTATTGGTAGATTTATCTTTAGAAAAATACATAGTCCGGAAAATACCGTAGTCGCCAGGTCCACCGTTGGCAGGCAATTCAATGTTTCCTACTTTAAAGCGATTCACATCACCCCAGGGTATGTCCAAGCGCCCATAAGACTTCTGAACTTCCTTTGCTGCATTAACTAAAAGGGTTACTGCTTTTTGCGGGTCTTTCAAACCATCAGGCGTAGTGACGGGATGATCAAAACTCCACGGATATGAAAACAAAGTTCCGTCCAATCGGTCCAACCAGCTACTAAATAGCACAGCGCCGCGACTATTTGCGTTTGTGGTTCTATCCCAGGCTCTTAACACATCAAATGCTTTCTGTGCCAATGTATCCGGATATTGTTTTACTGCTTCCGCCAGATCATCCAAAAAGCGATCGGCCGCTTCCATACCGGTATTTAATTTGTAGGCAACTAACTCTTCAAACGAAATAGAAGCATCATCTTTAATCAGATTAACGGCACGTTGTGGTCGTAAGTCCATCCCCATTGGAGACATATAAGAGGGATAATCTTTGGGATTGAGCGCTACTGGGAAAGTGCTTGTCCACGGCGGGTCATTGGCATTCTGTACAAAGCCCGTGGAAGGATTTAGGACTTTCGGCAACTCATTATAACGGTGGTAACTCTTCCAAATGTATTTTGACGAGCGCCCATCCACAACACCACTCCAAAATGTCCAATCCCCTTCGTTCCTCCTTGGTACATTGCCATTGAACAGGTATAAAATGTTGCCGCCTTTATCTGC
>DASQMG010000249.1:0-2507 GCA_035645595.1 Flavisolibacter sp.
CTTTGTTTATGACCCTGCTGCCGATACCTATACATGTCCACAAGCAGTCGTATTACAGACCAATGGGCAGTGGTATGTGAAAAGCGATCATGGTTATGTTGTCAAGCATTACAAAACAGGTGCATGCAAAAGCTGTCCTGCCTTTGCCTTGTGCACAAGGAATAAAAACGGCAGACTAATTGAACGCAGCGAATACCAGGACGATGTGGATCAAAACAAAAGCAACATCAAAAACAGTCCGGAGACATACAAGAGACGACAAGCCCTTATAGAGCACACTTATGGCATCATCAAGCGGCAGTGGGGCTTTTATTATGTTATGACCAAACGAGGCATCAAACGAGCCACCGCGGATGTAGGATTGATGTTCACTGCCCTCAATCTTCGCCGCCTTATGAACATCATTGATAAAAACGAGTTTAAAAAGTTCCTCCAGGAACTGGCTTTACTGTTGCTCAGTAAAAGGGCTTCATTAAAACGATTTACAAGGCCAAAAAGACCTATTTTTCTTTCACTCACTTTCTGGTTGCCTAAAATAAAGACGGCCGCATAAGGCTTTAAATCATTCGACTTATTAACTAGATTTGAAAACAACTCTAGTTTTTAGACAAACTAACGTTAGCGGTAATTCGCACAAACTCTTAATCATGAAAGGAATTTTAGCGACTTTTCAGTTATTGGTGTTTTCTTTTTCTGCAATAAGCCAGGTGAGTAAGAAAGTGTTTCCACTTGCAGATACGGCTGGTTTAAAACCAATTCATGTAGCCATTCGGCCGGAAATATACCTGGGAAAAAAATCAATTAAGGCTTCAGACACTACCGAGGGAATTACGTCGGAATTGAAATACGCAAAGCTAGCGGACCTACAATTTCGCAATGGAACTATCGAAGTTGAGTTAGCGGGCAAACCATTGAGCACAGCTGTGGAAACGGCTCGAGGCTTTGTTGGAATTGCTTTTCGTATCGATGAAACAGATACCAAATTTGAGTGCATCTATCTGCGCCCCACCAATGGAAGAGCAGATGACCAGGTGCGAAGGAACCATTCAACGCAATACACTTCCTACCCTGATTTCCCGTGGCATAAACTGCGTAAGGAAACTCCTGAGAAATATGAGTCCTACGTTGATTTGGAAGTGGGCAAATGGACGAAAGTAAAAATTGTGGTACAGGATAGTACTGCAAGACTCTATGTTCATGGTGCCACACAACCTACCTTGATTGTATCAGATTTAAAGCATGGTGCTACACACAAAGGCGCGATTGGGCTTTGGATTGGTTCGGGTACAGAAGCTCATTTCAGAAATCTGGTTGTAACACTAACTGATTGAACTTACCGCTAACATAGCATTCACAAAAGCATGGCTTCAGCACAAGAATCAAACTCTATATCTTTATTCAGCAACAGAAAGCATACGAAGCTGAAACAACTAACTGCCATGCCTTCGTAAATGCTTTTTCCGTTGTAAGTCATTTTAATCACCTCTATGCAAAAGACTTTATTGACCATTTTGGCTGCTTCAATTGTGACACTTTCATTTGCACAAACCGCAGAAGAACTGAACAAAAAGTCAAAGGAGCTTCTGGAAAAACAAGACCTCAAAAACGCTGTTCCACTACTTAAACAAGCTGCTGAAAAAGGAATTGCGGAAGCTCAATACAATTATGGTATCTGTTATCAACAGGGCGTTGAAGTTCTCAAAAGCGACAGCATTGCTAACGCTTGGTTTCTAAAAGCCGCTAATCAAGGCTGGAAGGACGCCCAGTTCAAAATGGCTTATAGTTTTGCAACTGGTCGTGGTGTGCAAAAGAACGATAAGAAAGCTTTCGAATGGTCTGTAAAATGTGCCGCACAGCGGGACGTAGAATGTATGTTTAATGTAGTAAGTTGTTACCTGGAAGGACGTGGTACACAAAAGAACTTGGATAGTATGGTTGTTTGGGCAACACGTATCGCATTGTTGGAAGCACCAGAGGATTTAAACATAAGCGGACAAATCACTTCTGCAAGAGCTAATCTTGCCACCATGTATCGTGATGGACAAAACGTTCCCAAGAACCTTGTGAAAAGTTATATGTGGTTTTTAATTTACAACGAGAGTAAACGTGACTTTTCTGTTCTTGAACAACAGAGAAACATTGAAGCCATTCAAGCATTAGAGAAGCAACTTTCATCAATAGACAAGGACAAAGCAAAACTTGAGGCGGAGAAAATTTTGGAAAAGAAGTTAATGAACCTGGCTAATATTTACAAGCAGGACTTATAATGACACACCAAAACGGCTTATAACAGCGTTTTGCTGCAATGGCGGCAAAAGAACATGTTTTGAACGATAGTAATTCTATTTTACATTAGTGCCAACGTGAAGCTCAGGAGCAAAGAATGCACCTACTGACAGCAACACCTTCGACGTTAGGCGTAATTACATCCTTTATGCGAACATTTCTTCTTTGTCTTACATTCTTTTCCACTTTTACATTGGTTGGCCAAGAAAATGAAAGTACAG
>DASQMG010000250.1:0-3019 GCA_035645595.1 Flavisolibacter sp.
TGATGCCGTTTTTAGCTTTAACAAAGCCATCATAGACGCTACGAAAGAGTATTGTGTTGCCTATAAGATCAACACTGCTTTTTACGAGGCGGAGGGGGCAAAAGGGTGGGAGGTGATGGAAAGAACCGTGAATTATATTCCGCCCACTCATTTTAAAATTGCCGATGCAAAGCGTGGCGACATCGGTAACACTTCGGCTCAGTACGCCAAAGCTTTTTTTGAAACATTGAGCTTTGATGCTATTACTGTTGCGCCTTACATGGGTGAGGATAGTATTAAGCCGTTTTTAGCGTATAAGGATAAATGGACGATAGTTTTAGGCTTAACATCAAACCGCGGTGCAAGCGATTTTGAGTTGCAAAAAGTGGTTAATCAGCACAGAAATTTAAATGAAGGCATTCATTCAACGTTTCAATCCTCGCAGTACTTATATGAATCTGTTTTAGAAAAAGCTTCCCAGTGGGGCACTGAACAAAACCTGATGTTTGTAATAGGCGCAACCAAAGCGGATGAATTCTCGAACATCCGTAAACTGGCGCCGGCCCATTTTTATCTTGTACCCGGTATAGGTGTACAGGGGGGAAGTCTTTCAGCTATTTCGGAAAAAGCCATGATCACAGACTGTGGCCTGTTGGTCAATGCAAGCCGTGCAATCATCTATGCCTCGGAAGGAGAGGACTTTGCAGAACAGGCGGGCCTGGTAGCCAGAGAATATGCGCAGGAGATGAAGCTTTATTTAAAATGATGATATTATATTTATCTCTCCTCGTAAACATTTCAAAAAATCTATTTTAAAGATGCAACGATTACTCTTGCTTGTAAGTTTATCACTGGCTATACTTATTGCTCAGGCACAGGCGCCGGTAACAAAAGCTAATTATGCGGCCGCCGCACGTTTCTCTCCAAAAAAAATGGAGAAAATGCTCTTCAGCACTTCGGTTGATCCCCACTGGTTAAAAAAAGGGGATTCGTTTTGGTATGTTTACGAAACAACCAACGGAAAGAACTGGTACCTCGTAGACGCAGCCCTCGGTAAGAAACGTAAATTATTTGATAATGAAAAGATGGCTGCTCAATTATCCCTGATTGTAAAGGACCCTATGGACGCACAGCATCTTGCCATTGACAGCCTGCGTTTTGTAAAGGATGAGGGATGGATACAATTCGAAGTCAAGAGCACAGAAGAGGTAGAAAAGAAAGACACTACAGTAAAAAAAGGCACCCCGCCGGTAAAAGAAAAAAAGGTCTACTACTTTGAATACAGTCTTACTACTGGTGAACTGGTACATCTTTCCGATTTCAAGAAACCAAAGCGAAACCCGCGCTGGGCTTCTGTTTCGCCAGACGGAAAAACGATCGTGTTCGGCCGTAATTATAATTTATACTGGATGGACAGGGCGGCTTATGAAAAGGCTTTAAAGAACGAAGAGGATAGCACAATTGTAGAAAACAAGTGGACCACTGATGGTATAGAATATAATGGCTATTACAACGAAGGCGGCGAAAACAATGTAGACAAAGAGAAGAACAAGGCAAAACGAAAACCTGCAGTTATCTACTGGGCCCCTGACTCCAGGCATTTTACAATGGTACGTACCGATTCCCGCAAGGTGAAAGAGTTGTGGGTGATAAATAACAGTGCAGAACCGCGCCCTACAATAGAAACGTATAAGTATTGGATGCCAGGAGAGAAAGAAGCACCAGTTGCCTCTGTTGTATTGTTTAACGTAGAAACAAAAACCTATAAACCCTTAGAAATAAAACAATTTAAAGACCAGGAGATTGCAGTTCAGTCGGCTGTGCAATTACAAAATACCCGCGACGATGATTATCGTCCGTTACGCTGGCTGGGAACTGCAGACAAGTTTTATTTTAATCGTACCAGCCGTGATCTGAAAAGAATTGATCTATGTACGGTTGATATCAACACCGGCACGGTAACGCCTTTAATTGCAGAACGTTCCAACACTTATGTAGAAACAAGGCGTGCTGGTTTGATTAACAATGGGAGTGAACTAATCCAGTGGAGCGAAAGAGATGGCTGGGGGCATTTTTATTTGTATGACGGGAAAGGCAAACTTAAAAACCAGATTACGTCCGGCTCTTATCACTGCGAGGATATTGCGGGCATAGATGAAAAAGGGAGAGTATTATACTTTCGTGCAAATGGAAAAGAACAAACTGAAGACCCCTATTTCGAGCATTTGTACCGTGTAAATTTTGATGGAACTGGCTTGCGTTTATTAAATCCAGGCGATTTCGATCACACAATAAGCATGAATGATAACAAGACTTTTTTTATCAATAATTTTTCAAGGGTAAACACCGTTCCGTCGACAGTGTTGTTTGCAAGCGACGGACGAAAGGTGATGGACCTGGAAACAGCGGACTTCTCTTCATTGATGGCGGCCGGCTATAAGTTTCCACAGCCATTTAAAGTAAAGGCCGACGATGGCATTACCGATCTGTATGGAGTCATGTACAAGCCATTCAAATTTGACTCTACCAAAAAGTACCCTATGATCGAGTATGTATATCCCGGCCCCCAGACTGAGGCGGTGAACACTTCATTCAGTCGCAGCCTTGATAGGGTTGACCGGCTGGCCCAGTTAGGCTTTGTTGTGGTCACAGTTGGCAACCGCGGCGGCAACCCGGCCCGCAGTAAATGGTATCATAACTATGGCTATGGTAATTTGCGTGACTATGGCCTTGCCGACAAGAAAGCAGCGGCCGAACAATTGGCCGACCGCCATTCATTTATTGACGTGGAAAGGGTTGGCATCTTTGGCCATTCCGGCGGCGGTTTTATGAGCACTGCCGCCATGCTGGTTTATCCCGAATTTTTTAAAGTGGCAGTATCCAGTTCAGGCAATCATGACAATGCTATTTATAACCGCTGGTGGAGCGAAAAGCATAATGGCGTAAAAGAATCTATCGGTGAGAAAGGAGATACTTCCTTTGTGTACAGCATTGAAAAAAATGCAGATTTGGCAAAAAATTTAAAGGGCCATTTAATGCT
>DASQMG010000251.1:0-9329 GCA_035645595.1 Flavisolibacter sp.
GGTCAATAGGCTTCTAAAACGAAAACGATTTGATCTTATCTATTTTTCTACCACACAATTCCCGGTATGTGTTCTGGGTGCGTACTGGAATAAAAAGTTCAACGTGCCCTACGTCATTGACATGCAGGATCCCTGGCATTCTGAGTATTATGAAGAGAACCCCGGGGAACCGCGCCCGGCTAAGTACTGGTTCTCTTACCGGCTCAACAAGAAATTGGAGCCTATTGCCATGAAAAAAGCCGGAGGATTAATTGCGGTATCAGAAGGGTACCTGCAAACATTAGCAGGCCGTTATCCCAACTGTCGCCAAATACCTACGCAGACCATTACTTTTGGCGCCTTTCAACCCGACTTTGCTATAGCAGAAAAAAATGTTACCCTGCAACCGTCTTTTCTGTCGTCGCAACATGGCAAGGCCAATATTGTCTATATTGGCAGGGGAGGGAAGGACATGGAAAAAGCTGTTAGCCATCTCTTCCATGCGTTTAAATTGGGGTTGGAAGAACATCCTTCCTGTTTCCAAAAAATTCATTTCTATTTTATCGGTACGAGCTATGCAGCTTCAGGGCTGGGGATACCTACAATATACCCTCTTGCTGAACAAGCAGGAATCGAGAATTTCGTCACTGAAATAACAGACCGGATCCCCTTTTACCAGACCCTCAATACCTTGGCAGACGCATCTGCTCTTTTTATACCCGGTTCAACTGACCCGCAATACACCGCATCTAAAATATATCCATATGTGATGGTCAAAAAACCTTTACTCGCCTTTTTCCACCCTTCCAGCAGTGTCGTTCCATTTCTTAAAGATGTTGGTATAGGAACTGTTCTGACGTTTGATCAAAATCCTAAGGAAGTAGAGCAAAAAATGTTAGCATTCATGATGAAGGTTGCAGAAGGCCGGCTCCCGGCGGAAATGCCTAACGCCGGCGTTATGGAAAGGTATTCTGCAAAATCCATGACCAAAAGACAGTGCGAACTTTTTCAAGCCGTAATAAAATGAGCAGGCTGGCTATTATTACAACACATCCCATTCAGTATTACGCCCCGGTATTTAAAGCTTTGGCGGGCCAACATAAACAAACAAAAGTATTTTATACGTCAGGTGAAGGCTCTATCAAAAAATTCGATCCTGATTTTCAAAAAACGATCGAGTGGGATATCCCTTTGTTAGACGGTTATGATTATACTTTCTTGAAAAACACAGCATCTAACCCCGGAACGACCCATTTCCGTGGAATTATCAACCCTGATGCCATCACAGCTATTGATAAATTTGACCCTGCCGTTGTTCTTGTATATGGCTGGGCATGGCACAGCCATCTGAAAATAATTCGCCACTACGCTAAGACAAAAAAAATCTGGTTTCGGGGTGACTCAACTTTACTTGATGCAACAAAAGGTTACAGGAAAGTTATCCGTTACATTCTATTGAAGTGGATTTACCGCCATGTGAATCTCGCCTTTTATGTCGGGGCACAAAACAGGGCGTACTTTCAGCATTTCGGTTTAAAAGAGAGCCAGTTAAAATTTGCGCCGCATTCTATCGACAACAATCGATACTCGGCCGATAGAAGCGAAGAGGCAGCTAGCATCCGCCAACAATTACAGGTTCCGTTGTCAGGAATACTGGTGCTGTTTGCAGGTAAATTGGAGCAAAAAAAAGATCCATTTGCGCTCCTGGAGGCTTTTGAATACGTTACAAACGGCGACGTATTTCTGCTATTTGCGGGTAACGGTGAATTAGAAAAAGAGCTAAAACTAAGGGCTGGCCATTCAGTGAAAAAGGACAAGATTTTTTTCCTTGGTTTTCAAAATCAATCTGTAATGCCAGCCCTTTACCAGGCCTGCCAGATTTTTTGCTTACCGTCTGTTGGTCCGGGGGAGACCTGGGGTTTAGCAGTTAACGAAGCCATGGCGGCAGGCAGGGCTGTGATCGTTTCCGATAAAGTGGGATGCGCCGTAGATCTTGTAAAGGAAGGGGTGAACGGAGCTATTTTTAAAAGCGGGGACAGGAGGGATCTAAGTATTAAATTACAAAACTTGTCCGAGAGTACCGACCTGCTGGAAAAGGCGGGCGAAGCTTCCAAAAGAATCATCGAAAACTGGTCGGTTGATAAACAGGTTTCATTTATTTTGAGAGAACTTAATACTATTTAATGTTACAGGTAGAAGAAGAGAAAAGCAAGGGGTTCAATTCAAAGTATTTTCTACTTTATATACCATGTCTTATCTCACTGCTGTTATCCGGGAACACCATTCTATCCTATTTCACTGCCTGGCTTGGGTCGTTTTTTATTTTTTATCTTTCTTTCACCAATAAAATAAAGGATACCCATAAGGAAACACCTTTCGCGGAAAAGATTTTGCGCCCGTTATTTCTTACTCAACTCATTTTCGCCGGGTACATGAGTTGTTCGTCAATTTTTAATTTCATCGACTTAATGGGCTACGAGTACTTCACACGTATTTCCTACAAGGTGGTGGATCCATATGAAATTGGTTTGACCGCCGCCTGTCAACGTTACTATCTGTTTGGGCACGCTGCGTTCGTTCATGGCATGTTATTGTTTTATAAGTCGGATATAAGTTCTCCGTACAAGGTTCAACTCAACAACTGGCCACTTTTTTTTATAAAATTTGGGGTAATTGCCGGGATTGTTGGCTTTGGCTTTTCTAAAGTTGGAGGCCTATCTATACTTGCGGGCTCTATTGAAGGGGTTGCATTTGTTGCTTCTACCATCGGCTTTGCTTTTTCTATTCCCCTAAAAAAGACAGGCCTGATTCTGCTGGCAGGCCTCATTTTCAGCAGTAACCTTTTGCGGGCCCTGACCTCGGGTTTTAAGGAACCAGTTATTGTCAGCTTTTTGATGCTGGGGATATTTCTTTACCCCTTCTATAAACGGCTTATCTTATCCACTTTTATTCCTTTAATGCTTATCCTGTTTACTGTGCTGCCCACATATGTTAACACATTCCGGGCGCAAAGGGCGGGCGGTGATGTCGATGCGGAAGCCGCCAAGGCCGAGGCATTACAAAGGGTAAGAGAACAAATGAATGGCGAAGGCCTTGCAGAAACCAACTGGCTTTTTCTCACCGGAAGGTTTTCTGAGATTGGCATGTTCGCCCGGTATAAAGAAAGTATGGAAGGGAATGGAAGCTTTTATGGTACGGAGATTTTAGGTCAATCCATGGTTGCTTTAGTGCCACGCGTGGTGTGGAAAGAAAAGCCTCTTACAGAAGCCCTTGTAATGAAAAGGGTAATAGAAAATGGGATTGTATCAGAATATGCGAACGTTTCCGCAAAACCCCAATATATTGTAGATGCATACCTTTCATTCGGCGTCGTCGGCATTTGGGTGTTTCTTTTTTTATATGGTTCTTTAGCGCAGCTTGTATCTAACAGGGCCGAAAAATTATTTGGTGGCTATTTGTTTGGTGTTGCTTTTATCTATACCGGAATGATGGGCTTTCTGTGGAGGGGCAACTGTTTCGAATTTGTCTTTAACCAAATATTGTATGGGTATCTGGCACTCCTCGCCTTATTCTTTATTTTAAATAAGCTTAATATCATCACAAAGAGTGAATCTTGATCGTAGGCTTTACATAACTCGATATTTTATTGGTATTTAAGCCGGCAAAACCTACACCTTCACTTTTTTATTTTCTTCATGGATATAGCATTTAATATAAACCCCCTTGGTTTAGAAGGTCTCGGAGCAACCCTTACTTCCCTCATTAGGAACTGTGCTAAGCCGGATACATTGAAGATATGGTTTTTGTGTTGCGACTGTAGCTTTGAACATAAAGGACGCATTAAGGATTTGTTGGAAAATGAACACTTCAACGGTTTGACAGAATTTATTGATTTTGATGCCCGTAAAATTTTCGGGCATCTCAAACCGCTCCACGGCGACTGGACAGGCTATGGAAGGTTGTTAATACCTGATTATATAAAAAGTAACGTTGTACTTTACCTGGATGCAGACCTCATTGTTTCTGTAGACGTAGCACTACTGAAAGGCTTTAATTTTAATGGAAATTTTTTAGCAGCGGTTCCAGGTGGGCAAGTAAAATATGCTTTGGAGAGAAATTTTTTAATTAACGATCTAAAGTTATCGCCCGATCTGGGTTATTTTAATTCCGGGGTACTCCTGCTCAACCTTCCTCAGTGGAGGGCCTTGGGAATTGAAGCCGAATGGCGAAAAATTGCCAACCAATATCCAAATGATCTTATGGCCATCGATCAAACGCTTCTCAACGCTGTGTGTAAAGGTAGATTTGCCCATCTGCCTCCAAACTTTAATAATGCGTGGTGCCCGGGAGATATGATGCCCGTCGACGCCCAGCAGTCAATCATTCATTTTGTTGGCTCACCTAAACCCTGGGATGTTTTCGGGAAAACATTGCACGATGGGTACGAAACCTGGCGTTCCTACAATACAAGGGATTGGAAAAAGCAGTTCAATAAGGTGACCTGGAATAAACTACTTCGTACTTGGAAAATAAAGAATTCGATCTTGATCAAAATGAAAAAGAAAATTCTGAAAACGGGCTGAGAACCTTATACTATAAGCCATTCCGCAAATTTACGTTTCTCCGAAATGTAGATTACATTCATTGCCACTATGAAAATTTTATTTGTTTCACCATCCTACAAACCTGCTTATGTGTACGGCGGCCCGGCCGTTTCTGTGAGCGAATTGGCTGAAGCTTTAGTGGCTGCCGGACACTCCGTTACGGTTTATACAACCACAGCAAATGGGAAAGAAGAATTAGACGTGCAACCCGGTGCGCCCCTGCTCGTTAACGGAGTGACCGTGTATTACTTTAAAAGGCAAACCGGTGACCACACGCATATTTCATTTGGTCTTTGGAGACAACTTTGGTTTCATGCTTCCGCATATGACGTTATCAACTTGCAGTCCTGGTGGAGTATTCTCATAATCGGTGCCGCCTTTATTTGCAGGATAAAGAAGCTTAATTATTTTATTTCCCCAAGAGGTATGTTGAGTTCTTACAGCTTCAACAATCAACATAACCTGCCAAAAAAGCTAATTCATCGGGCCGTGGGAATTTATCTTTTAAAGCACAGTTTTTTGCATGCAACCACCTTGTTGGAATGGAACGACTGTTTACGGGTAAACAATGCCTGGCAAGGGTTCATTCTGCCAAACCTCGTTCGATTTCCACAACATATATATGGGAAAAATGCTGACGAAGAAAAAAATGGCGAGTTGGTTTTGGGCTTTTTATCCCGCATTGACCACAAGAAAGGTATCGAATTACTAATGGACGCACTTTCTAAAGTAACTTTTAATTACCTCCTTAAGATTGCCGGTTCTGGAGACGACGCCTATGTCTTATCCTTGAAAAGAAGGGCAGTTGACCTGGGGATTGATACAAAAATTGAGTGGTGCGGCTGGAAAACAGGCGAAGAGAAATTTCAATTCCTTCAATCAATAGATGTATTTGTGCTGACTTCCCGCAACGAGAATTTCGCCAACACGGTTATCGAATCATTGGTGATAGGTACACCAGTTTTTTTGAGTGAAGGAGTTGGATTAGCCGATTATGTAAAAAAGAACAACTTGGGATGGGTTTGTGACGTTAACGTTCCTTCAATTACCCACGGCCTTAACCAGATTTCTTCAGAGCGGCACAAGATAGAGTCCATAAATAGGTCAGCTCCGTCCCTGATAAAAATGGATTTTGACAAAACAAGCCTTGCCGGTCAGTACGGCGATCTGTATAAAAAATTTGTTTAAATTCTATTTTTCGAACGCAGTGCAATTACTTTATTCTACATAAAATTACCAATGAGTTTTGTCCCTATATCGGTTATCATTTTAACGTTCAACGAAAGCAAAAATATTTCAGACTGTTTGGAAAGTGTCAAAGGACTAACAGATGATATCATCGTGGTAGATTCAGGGTCAACCGACGATACTTTAGCTATTGCTTCTTCTTATTCCACTACCATTTATCACAATCCCTTTGAGAATTACTCAAAGCAGCGGAACTGGGCTTTTCAAAACGTGAATACTAAATATGGCTGGATTTTAAATATGGACGCTGACCACAGGCTTACAATAGAATTTGTGGATGAGTTAAGGCAACTGTTTGTAAAAGGCATACCATCGGGGATCAATGGTTTTATGGCATCGCGAAGAACAATGTTTCTAGGGCGGTGGATCCGCTATGGTGGCCACTACCCTGTGTATCATGGCATCCTCTTTCGCAAAGGGCATGGACAATGTGAGAATAAAGAATATGACCAACATTTTATTATCGAAGGACAGAGCCAGGTTCTTAAAAGTGATGTCATCGATATCATAACGGATTCTTTAACAACTTTTGTTACAAGGCACAACAAATGGGCAACGTTGGAAGCGAATGATATTTTGAACATGGCCGATAAAGAAGGTAAGATTAAACCTAATAAAAGCGGAAATGTTATGGAACAACGCAGGTACCAAAGAATGAAATATTACAGTTATCCGATCTTTCTGAGGGTGTTCATCTACTCATTCTACCGTTATATTTTGAAGAGGGGGTTTTTAGATGGTAAACCTGGATTGGTTTTCCATTTTTTGCAAGGCTTTTGGTTTCGTTTCCTGGTCGATTCTAAAATATATGAATCCCGCAATCTGCAGCACGAGCTGAAGGAACCCCTGTAAGTTGCTGTAAAATGTAAACTAACTTATCGTTTTGCTGCACTTATGTCTTTTCTCACAGAAACGCTTTTCATTTCATTCCCTAAAAGAATTAACAGTCTATCAGAATAACTACTGCTTCAGGTAGTTCAATATCGTCGCCGCTAGTTTTCTCTGGCCTTTTGCATTAATATGTATGTCGTCTCTAAAATCTTCGAGGCTCAAACCATTATCAAGGTCCTTAATAACAGGTATACCATGTTGATTGGCAAACTGTATTATTTTTTGTCCTTGTTCATTGTAGGCTCTTGATTGGAGTTCGCTTTTTTCAGCATGGATGTATAGGGTAAAGGGGATGCGTTTTTCTTTTGTATAGGCCAGTAAAGAATCAAACCCTGTATTAAACACTACACTATCTGTTTTTTTACTGATTCCCAGGTTTTCTTCGTTGGTAACACGTTTTTCAAACTTATCCTTTAATCTCGGAATAAGGTACCGCTCGAATAATTCATAAATAGCTGACGCATATTGTTTACTTGGGAAGCTAACGTTCACATCCACAGTTTTGTTGAAGTTCATATTGTCATACGCATCATGCGAACTAACAAAAAGAAAAAGGGATTTTGCTTTAAAATCACCGTGTTTTTTGAGGTAAGCGTAACAGTTATCCGGCCCCCAACTTCCTGCCGATATATTTAAAAACTGAACTTTTTTTCCTTGCCATGTTGATAGACTGTCCGACAATATCGTGGTAGCTAAGGAATCATGGTCGGTTTGTACACCGCCATTTATAATTGAATCTCCTAACCCTAAAATCATGGAGGCCGAGGTATCTAGTTGCTCACTTCGAATAGACTGCTCATTGTACTTAATGTGATTTCTAAAGCGAAAACGGTTTTGATTCGGTTGCGCAATATATTCATAATCAGGATCCTCCCGCATAAGTACGGTGTCACAAAAGCCGTAATACAGGCGTAAAAAAAGTTCGGCGGTGATCAAGAAAAGAACAAAAAAGGTGAGATAGATAAATTTTTTTTTCATTTTAATACGAATGCAATGTTCCGGCTTGCGTTATAAAACAATCGACATTTGGTACACATTAAGTATAAAGATAGAAGTGAAAAGAATGCGGCTTGAACAAAACTTTCGGTTTTGATTTCAGGATGCCAAATAATTCATTGGCGGGAAGACGCGGATTTCCTGACGTTTAAACTTGAATCCCAAACTTAAAAACCGGTCTTCGGATTACTGGCCATAAAATAATAAATAATTGCATTTTTTCTGCAATAAAATACAGGGAACGTCTAATCTGAATTTATTTCCAAAATCTACTCGCAACCTGCGTTTGAAAAAGGTTTTACTGCTTACCCTTCTTTGTAAAACTCTGTAATTCAAACAAAAAATTTGACTTTTATCTATTCATTACAATCACTCTTAAAAAAAAAATAGAATTTAGCGCATGCTTTGGCCTATTTCAAACTCTAATCAAAACTGTAATTATGCAACGACTACTTATTTACTGCTCCTTTTTATTTCTTGTTTCGTGTAAATCAAAAAAAGAAGAGGTACAACCGGCAGACAACTGGGTGCTTACCAATAAGAAAGTATATTCGGATAAATTGAACGCCTTTGGGTTTCCCGATACTACCTACACCAAAACGTATACGTATGAAAACTTCAATATAAAGGATAGCAGTGAAACGTTTGCCGTTAGTAAGTATGATGATAACAGAAGGCTGGTTTTGAAATCGGTTTTTCTGGTAAGAAAAGGTAGTTCACCTTACCTTCAGTCCCAGTCCAGATATACTTATTCTGGAAAATACCTGGCCACCGCTATCGATGAAGAAAATGGAATCCTGACAAGACATGAAAAATATATGTATGATTCAACTGGCAAACTTCTCAAATCCGTTATAATACGTATGAAAAACTTTGATAAACTATTTGCACTTAATGAAGATGAAATTCTTCAAAAAGAGAAATTAGTAAGTCAGGAATATGATACTTTAAACATTACCTATAATTACGACGCGGCCAATAAAAATATCGGAGGTGAGATGGTAGATAACAGAGGTAACTTGGTAAGAAGAGATGTAAATACCTACTCAGGCAATTCACCAATTTCGTCGTACAACTTTGGTCCTAAAGGTGATACGCTCCAGCGCATCATTTATGTACAACAGGGTAACAAGCTTACCTCCCAATCTGAGAGCGATGATTTTATTATTGCAACTGCGATGAACTCCGGGTATGTAACGGGAAAATTGACTTTTGACAAAAAAAAGAATGAAAAATTAAGACAGGAGTGGACGTACGCAGAAGGAAGATTAACAGGTGAAACCGTCTATATCGACCAGCAAAAAAACACGAAACAATAAAAAATTTTTTAAAAAGTTCCCGGTTTGATAAATTCAACTTATCTTTACCGTATTACCAGTCTCCCCTTGTGAACCAAGATTAATCAAAATCCTAAAAAAAACTGCCAATACAACTCCAAGTCTTTGTGGAACCATCAACTTATTTTTAACAAAAAAAAAGAAAGAAATGAAAAAAAAGTTAATGTTCCTTGCGTTGGGAGTTGTTGCTGCCTGTTCAGTTGCCTTTTCCCAGGTTAATGTAAATGAGACCATCAATGGTAACAACATTGTTGGGCAGGTTACCAATGTGAAT
>DASQMG010000252.1:0-4995 GCA_035645595.1 Flavisolibacter sp.
CACAATCCTTCCTCTGAATATCTATTTTACATTATAAATCTGTAATATGAATATTAATAGAAACATTTCAGAAAGAACGGGAGCTTCAATTTTCTTCGGAATTTTTATTCTTGTTTTGATCCTTATTTACAAGCTTACAAACTAGCGACGTAATAAATCCAGGCTGCGGCTTGTTCTCATGCCTGCTTTTATTTGTTTCCATTGCGCAGGTCGCCGCACTTAGTTCGATGTTTATTTGCTACGGCAGTTAATCCTCAGAACGGGATTTATTGCAGGCCATTCATTGTGTTAGTGTCTTACTATACGTATGATTAAAACCTTGAGCAACAGAATAGACCGGCAGAGAATTATTCCGTTTCGACGTTGCCGTGATAAAAAATATTTCCAACATTACTATTCCCAGGATCGATGGTAACAGCATAAATAAGCTTAGCTTCTCTCCTTTTGTTTGTACCTGGCCAGCTAGCCAGCAGGCATCATCTAACTTGTGTCGGCCGATGTACAGTCTTAACTAAACTTTACCCGTTTTATCGCAATCAATTACTATCGGTTTTGAAAATGGTTCTATATTTGTGTACTTGGTACACATTATAGAACTTTGTTGTAACTCCGGCAAAAAGTTCGTATTTATTTGGCCTGATCTTTCTGCCAGCTATATGAATTAAACGAGAATGCGTTTTGTAAAAATGCAAAAGCATCAATAATTTATATAAACAACCAGTATTATGTTCGGCTTGTCAGTATCGCTTGAACGCACGAAAAAAATTTACCGTGTTGCTGTGGGCAGCTTGTTTTTTCTGCTGGGACTTTGTTCTGCTTCATGGGCTTCCCGAATCCCAAGTATTCAGCAGCAGCTTCATATATCAGATTCTTTGCTGGGCATTATACTCTTCGCACTTCCCGTTGGCTCTATTCTTTCACTTTCTTTCGCCGGCTTTTTAGTAACAAAATATGGAAGCAAAAAAGTAGCTGGCTATTCTCTTCTTGCTTACAGTATTTTACTTTACCTGGTTGGACTTTCGCAAAACATTCCGTTGCTTGTCACTGCTCTTGTTCTTTTTGGAGTAGCAGGTAATACAGCAAATATTGCTGTTAACACGCAGGCAGTAGGTGTAGAGGCGAAATATGGAAGAACCATTATGGCTTCGTTTCATGGGCTTTGGAGCCTTGCGGGTTTTTCTGCAGCGGCAATCGGTACAGTCATGATCGGAAAAAACATTCTTCCACAGAATCACTTCATGATTATCACCGCCATACTTTTTGCAGGGGTGGCAGCCTGCTTTCAGTATCTACTACCGCAAGAAGAAAAGACCATCCGGCAAAAAGGATTTTTTGTTAGACCCGAAAAGTCGCTGGTACGGTTAGGAGTTATTGCTTTCTGTTGTATGATATGTGAAGGCGCTATGTTTGACTGGAGCGGTATCTATTTTCAGAATGTTGTTGCGGCGGATAAAGAATGGGTAGGCGCAGGCTACACCGCCTTTATGCTTACCATGACCACCGGCAGATTTATAGCCGACTGGCTCACAAGCCGGATTGGCTTTAAAAAAACAGTACAGGCAAGTGGCGCTTTGATAGCTATCGGCCTTAGCATTGCCATCATTTTTCCTTTTGTTGGTACGGCAATTATAGGTTTTCTAATTGTTGGGTTTGGCGTTTCTTCGGTTATACCGCTTATTTACAGTGAAGCCGGAAAATCAAGAACCACATCACCGGGAGTGGCGATAACTGCCGTGTCCAGCATTGGTTTTTTAGGGTTCCTGATAGGCCCACCGTTAATTGGTGTAATTGCCGGAACTTTTAGCCTGCGGGTTTCGTTTGCGCTGATTGCGTGTATTGGTGTTCTTGTAACTGTGATCACGTATTATTCCATTGAACCACCGCATAATGATGTACCAGAAAACCTGCAACAGGCGTAAGGGCATCACTGATGGTAGTGATTGACCACAAAACCAGATAAATTGCAGATCCTGGTATTGAAGAAATTGGTAAACCAGTTGGTTGTTCTCCATCTCTACCAATAGAGATCATTTGCGACGAAAACCAGGATGGAATAGCTCGGGTATTGCAGCCACTACTGCTTTACTCGGGGAAGTAGCGGAAGAAAAGCGTTTACTACAGAAAAATGGTAGCAAATCCCTTTGTTGTTGTACCTAAATATGCCTCAACGGTTTTATATTAAACAGGTGGTAACAACAATTGAAAAGGCTTCTCCTTGCCTTTATTTGAATATATCTTGCACTCATTACAAATGAGAGGCTAAATTAGTTCCTCAATGACGACGATTAGCATAGTTATACCAACCTATAACGAAGAGGCCAATATTGGGAAATTAGTTTCTTATGTAAAGGAAAACGGAAATGACGCGGTGGTTGACGTTATAGTAGTGGACGGCGGCAGCGAAGACAACACAATTAAAGTGGCACGTGCCGCAGGAGCGACGGCCGTTTTATCACGGGGTACAGGCCGTGCAGCTCAAATGAACCACGGTGCCTCTTTGGCAAGTGGCAGTGTACTTTATTTTCTCCATGCAGATTGTATTCCGCCCGCCACCTTTACAGCCGACGTTCACCAAGCTGTAGAAGGGGGTTTTGATTTGGGTCGTTACCGAACGAAGTTTAATTCACCTAAAACCATCTTAAGAATTAATGAATGGTTTACCCGTTTTGATTTTTTTGTATGTATGGGTGGAGACCAGACTCTTTTCATCAAAAGGTCGCTTTTTGAGGAAGAGGGTGGTTTTAAAGAGGACATGCGGATAATGGAAGAGTATGAGTTTTGCCATCGGGTAAGGAAGAAGGGACGTTATAAAATTATGAAAGGCCAGGTCTTGATTTCTGCCCGTAAATACGACACAAACAGTTGGTGGCAGGTGCAAAAGGCTAACGCAGCAATTGTGCGTATGTACAAAAAAGGTGCTTCGCAAGAAGAAATGTTAGATACTTACAAACGTCTTCTCACTTATCGAAAGAATGCTTTTTAAAACCTGAACTACTCCCCTTCCGTAACTAAGGCAGACGTTATTATGCAAAATTTTATTTCAGGAATTCAACAAATTGGTATCGGCGTAAAAGATGCACCGGAGAGTTTGCGGTACTACGCAAATCTGTTCGGGATGGATACCCTGGTATTTAACGATGTGTCGGAAGCCTACCTGATGAGCCATTATACCGGAGGAAAAGTTTACAAGCGACAAGCTTTGTTGTCGCTAAACATGCATGGTGGCGGTGGCTTCGAACTGTGGCAGTTTCAAAACAGGCTGCCTGTTAAACCTTTACAGCATCCGCAATACGGCGATCTGGGAATTTATGCAGCTAAGCTTAAAAGTCCTGATGTGGTAAAAGCCCATTCGCAATTTTTATCCTTGAACCATGTTGTCACCTCTCCTTTACTCAGCGATGAAAAGGGCGAAGCACATTTTTTTGTGTTGGACAAAGAGGAAAATAACTTCAATATTGTACCTGGCAATCATTGGTTTCAACAAAAAGGCGGCGGCATGGGTGGTGTTACCGGCGCAGTGATTGGCGTGAGCGACGTGGAGCAGTCGAAAATATTTTATCAGTGGCTGTTGTGCATACCGGATGTGGTTTACGATAAAACGATTTTGGGTGAAGATGGGCAGCGTTACCGAAAAGTAGTTTTGCACAAACAACCAGCCACGCAAGGCGCCTTCGCAAGACTATTGGGATCAATAGAACTTGAACTGGTGCAGTGTTTAGACCGCCAACCGGCAAAAATTTATGAAAACCGGTTTTGGGGAGATTACGGGTTTATCCATTTATGTTTTGACGTATACGATATGGATGGCCTGAAGCGGTATGCTTTAGATAATGGATATAGTTTTACGGTTGATAGCAAGGATTCATTTCAGATGGAAACCGCATCGGGCCGCTTTTGTTATATGGAAGACCCTGATGGAACGCTGATTGAGTTAGTTGAAACGCACAAAGTTCCTATTTTAAAAAAGCTGGGCCTTCACCTGAATCTTAGAAAACGAGGGCTGGCAAAGCCTTTACCGGATTGGATGATAAAACTGTTGGCGGTGAGCAAGGTGAAAATGTGAATCGGGAATACACAAGGGGAACATGAAGATTGGCTTTCAACTCCCTTTACCGTTGTATCGCCGCTAACCATTCCTGCGGAACGTCTTCAACTTCATCAACATCATGCAACAACGGTAGTTGTGTAAGCGGGAGGTTTAGCTGACTCACTGCTTTTAGCGTTTCCTTCAAAACGGAGTTGGTGCTCCAAGTTTTGTTTTGAAATAAAGAAGAATAAAGCTGCTTCATACCCAGAAGATAATATCCACCATCATGGGCGGGGCCGACGACTACATCGGTTTCATTGAGTAAAGAAAAAGCCTCCGATAGTACGTGTGACGAAAGCTCAAAACAATCACTTCCAACAATGCATACCTTGCTGTAACCCCTGGCAAATATGGTTTTAAATGCAGCACACATGCGATGGCCTAAGTCCCCCTCCGTCTGTTGCATCTTAAAATAGTTAACCCTACTCCACATATCCGTTTCGATAACCGGACCGGCATAAAATACAAACTTGTCTGCCTTTATAACCTGTGTTATTTCTAAAGTGTGATGCAGTAGTTTCTTGTAAATGACAAGGGCAGCATTATCGCCCAATGCAGCAGCCAGTCTTGTTTTTACTTTTCCTTTTTCCGGGTGCCTAACAAAAATGATAAGGGCTTCTTTCATGCCACCGCCCCTCCGCAACTGCTTCCGCTACCTGCCGTACAACCGTAACAATGCTGGTTGATAACAATATCCCTGTTGTCAAGCAACTCTTTATTAAAATGCGAGATGTGTCTGGAAGTACATCCCACTTTCAGGTCAAGCATCTGGTTAAAGTCGCAATCGTATAGCCATCCATCCCAACCAACTGAGATAGTGTTGCGGCACATGACATTGAAAGCTGCTGCCGGATTGTAGGCGGCCACCAGTTTCTCCATGTACTTCTCATAATTATTGCTCTGTAACA
>DASQMG010000253.1:0-4191 GCA_035645595.1 Flavisolibacter sp.
AAAACCGTTATTTTGCCTTCCTATGAAATGCCAACCGACACTAAAGGCGAATCGTTTGGCAACCTTGCTTACCCCTTGGATTGGGAAGGGATTTTTAATTATGTAGGTTTCCCCGCTTATATGAAACCGTATGCGGGCGGCGGCTGGAAGAATGTATATAAGCTCCACGACATTAATGAGTTTTATGAAAAACATGCAGAGACCAACCAACTGGTAATGTTACTGCAGGAAGAAATTGTATTTGAAGAGTACTACCGTTGTTATTGCATTGGCGGAAAGCATGTGCGCATTATGCCTTACGAACCCCGCCACCCGCATCACCTGCGTTACTCCGCGGATTTTTCACCCTCGCCTGAGCGGCATAAACAAATGGAAGACATCGTGCTACGAATCAACAAATATTTGGGCTACGATTTCAATACAGTGGAACTGGCTTTACGCGGCGATGTTCCCTATGCTATTGATTTTGGTAACCCGGCACCGGATGCCGAACGTGCCGGTGTGGGCGAAGAAAATTTTGAGTGGGTAGTGGAAACCGCCGCAAATTACGCTATTGAAAGGGCGCAGGCACAACAGGATGGTATTGACAACTTAACATGGGGTGAATATGTAATAAAAGGTGCGGCAAAACAGGTTTTGGTTTAAATTAATTTATGTTCACCATTTATCATTCTTCCAGCGATACCTATCAGTTAGTAGAAGAACCGGATCCTTCACTAACATACACCGATGCAGACTACCTGCAATGGAGGTTTGAGGAATGTGTAGCATTGATCAAAGGCCGAATCTATAAAATGTGCCCTGCAGCAGGTTCAGGCCATCGGCAGGTTCCAGTTAATCTTATCGGAGAATTGTATGCAATTCTGAAAGGGAAAAGCGGTAGGTTTTTTTCAGCCCCGTTTGATGTGCGGTTACCGGCAAAAAATCATCACACAGGGCAAGCAGAGATAAAAGTATAACTGACAAAACGAGAGAACCGGAAACAAGAAATTCTAATTTAGAAATTACTATATGGCAAACCTGAATTTTAAAACGTTTACCCTTGGTGTAGAAGAAGAATATATGGTGATGGATCCTGTAACAAAAGAGCTCAAAAGTCATGAGCAAAAGATTGTGCAGGAAGGGCAAAAGATGATCAAGGATAAAGTAAAAGCCGAGATGCACCAGGCCGTGGTAGAGGTGGGCACCGATATTTGCGCCGATATTGAAGAAGCCTATAAAGACGTTTCTATTCTGCGCAAAACTATTTCTGATATTGCCGGCGGCCTTGGATTTGCAATAGGCGCAGCGGGCACGCATCCGTTCAGCCATTGGGAAAGCCAGTTAATTACCGACCATGTTCGCTATAATGAAATCGTGAACGAATTACAGGAAGCCGCCCGCAGTAATTTAATTTTTGGCCTTCATGTACATGTAGGGATGGAAACCCGCGAAATGGCCAACCATATTGCCAACAGCACCCGCTATTTTTTGCCGCACGTTTATGCGTTAAGCACCAACTCGCCATTTTGGGAAGGCAGGAAAACAGGTTATAAATCGTTCCGCACAAAAGTGTTTGATAAGTTTCCGCGGACCGGCATACCCGAAGCATTTGAAAGTATAGAGGCTTACGACAATTATATTAAATTGTTGATGAAAACCAACTGTATTGATAATGCGAAAAAGATATGGTGGGATTTAAGAGTGCATCCATTTTTTAATACAGTTGAATTTCGTATTTGCGATGTGCCAATGACGGTGGATGAGACTATCGCTATTGCTGCATTGTTCCAGGCTATTTGTGCAAAAATTTATAAGCTAAAGCTACAGAACCTGAACTTCATTCAATATCCACGTACACTGATCAACGAAAATAAATGGCGGGCAGGACGCTATGGTATTGATGGACACCTGATTGATTTTGGCAAGGAAGAGGAAATTAATACAAGGGTGCTCATTTATGAACTGCTTGATTTTGTGGATGATGTTGTTGACCAGTTAGGCTCCCGGCACCGGATAAGCTATGTACATAAGATGCTGGAGAGGGGTACCGGTGCCGACAGGCAGTTAGCAGTGTATGAACAAACGAATGATTTATCTACCGTAGCGGAGTATATTCATTCACAGTTTTTGCATGCATAAATGACATTTTATTTATAAATCATACAACTTAAAAGCTGCACTTGAAAATGGTGCAGCTTTTAAGTTGTACACTACCAACGGGAACATCAACCGATCATTTCGAGTCTGCCTCTTTTATCCATTTTATCACCCCCTTCATAAATACCTGCTGGTCATCCCACATTGATAAATGGCTTCCATTTGGACAGTATAAATAGCTGCCATTCTTAACCATTCTACTTTGTTCTTCCATGGCTTTCGGGTCCATCGTATCATGCTTCGCTCCTATCATTAAGGTGGGCACTGCAATCTCTTTTAGGCGCGCCCTAATATCCCAGGTAGCTAACCGTCCGCTGATACCAAATTCTGATGGTCCCTGCATCATAGTATAAATAACATTGTTGGTATGTTTGAAGGAACGGTTCACGGGATCAGGCAGTTCAGGTAAGCGGCACAGGTGTTTAGCATAAAAATTAGGCATGAGTAATTCCATATAGCGTGGGTTAGCAAAATCTTTTGCCGCTTCAATTGCTCTTACTTCTGCCAATACTTTCGGGTTCATTTGCGGCGCCAGAACTTCAACAGCATAGCGACCATACTCCGGAGCGCTGGATACCATATTAGCTACAATAAGACCTTTCATGTTTCGCTGGTATTTTAATGCATACTCCATTCCTAAAATGCCTCCCCACGAATTGCCTAATACGTAAAAGTTATTTTTGTCTGCTCCAATGGCCTGCCGCACCTGTTCAACTTCCTCTACAAAGCGGGCTGTGGTCCAAAGGCTGCTATCGGTAGGCTGATCGGAGTAATAAGAACCAAGCTGGTCGTACTCATAAAACTCAAACCCTTCTTTTGGAAAAAAACTTTCAAAGCACTCCATATACTCGTGTGTCATCGAAGGGCCGCCATGGAGTAATAAAATTTTTATGCGGGGATGGTTGCCAAACCGTTTGGTCCATACTTTGAAAGTGCCAACTGGTGTTTGAATAGGTATCAGTTTAATGCCCGCTGTTTGTACACCGGTATCCTGGTAGTTAAAGTACTCCATGACAGACGTGGTTGTTTCGCCTTGTGAAACTGTAGTTACCTTGCCTCTACACGACACGATAAAGGCGGTAAGCAGCAACAGAAAAAGTATTCTCATAACAGTTTCATTTAGCCATAAAAGTTACCCCCATTTTAATTTACTTTGAAGGACTGTCTACAATTATGAAAAAAACTTTTATCCTGGTTTTACTTTTTGTAAGTAAAGCCACGTTTGCGCAAAACCATTCCGACTCACTTCGCTTGCTTCAGCAAACAGCCACACTCTTTGATTTAAATTTTACCGAAGCAGAGGCGGATTCCTTGCAAGGAAATCTTTTGTCTTACAAAAGTATCTATCAAAGGATGCATAAGGAACTGCCCAGGAATGATCTTGCTTTTCCGTTCGCTTTTAATCCTGCGCCTTATGGCTATGTTGTGCCTAACAAACAGGTAAAAATTGTGTGGGATATACCGTTAGCTGTTTCCCTTCCCGCTAATAAAGTTGACCTGGCCTTTTACTCTATCATGCAGTTAGCTTCTTTGTTAAAAACAAAAAAGATATCTTCCGTCGATCTTACAAAATTTTTTATTGAACGGTTGAAAAAGTGGGGCGATACTTTGCAATCGGTAATTACACTAACCGAAGACCTTGCCCTGCAACAAGCTGCACAGGCAGATGATGAAATCAGGAAAGGCAGGTACCGTGGCCCGCTTCACGGCATCCCTTACGGACTAAAAGATTTATTTGCGGTGAGCGGCTATAAAACTACCTGGGGTACTACACCTTACAAAGACCAAGTGATAGACGAAGACGCCTACATTTATACGCAGCTTAAAGCGGCCGGCGCGGTGCTTTGTGCCAAGCTTTCATTAGGTGCTTTGGCTTATAATAACAAATGGTTTGGCGGTGAAACAAAAAATCCCTGGAACCTTCAACTCGGTTCAAGTGGGTCTTCAGCAGGATCGGCCGCATCAGTAGCAGCGGGTTTATTGCCTTTTACCATTGGCACTGAAACATTAGGATCAATTATATCTCCATCAACCCGGTGTGGAGCTACCGGC
>DASQMG010000254.1:0-1857 GCA_035645595.1 Flavisolibacter sp.
TCTGTGGATCAGGTTTGCGGTGGCCAACTACAGACGATTCGATGATATTTTTAAAATAACCGCGTATGCCAAAGGTTTCTAAAACAGACTGAATATTGCCATAAAAATTAGACACCATTACCAAAGGATAATGTGCTGCAATCTTTTCCAAAACAGGCTTTGCCTTGTCTATACAGCCGGCGGCAAACTGGTTGCATGTCGCTGCCATTTTTGGAATGCTGTCAGCATAAGAACCATTGTCGTTAAAGTATCCGTTAGCATATAGAAAATTAAATTGCTCACCTAGTTTTATCGTTAGAACATCTAAAAAATTATGCTCCGGCTTTATCAGGGGTTTTACGGCTAATGCCTTTTCCCCGTAGGTATAGGCTTGCTCAAATGCCTCTTTTGACACAGGTACATCATGTTGTACGTAGGCACTCCATAATACCTGCCCCCAATGAACGCCATTGGTATCAATGGTGCCGCCATAATCTATAAGTACACCTTTTATCATTGCGGGTTATAATTTAGAAGTGATACCGGTAAGAGTAAACTGGGTGGTTAAAATAGATGGCTATGGGTATAAGGTTTCTTCACCGGCCCGGCCTCGTTGGAATAAACAATAACCCAACGGCTATCCAAAACAGTTCCCTGATACGGGTTACAAGGCTCATAAATATACCCACGCTGGCGGCCATACCAATGCTTCTTAACGCCAGTACAAATCCTCCCTCCCTTGAACCAAGCTGCATGGGCGTAAAAAAAACAAGGTTGGCAAAAAGCGATGAGCCGGCGCTGATAATAAAGGAATCTAAAATCCCTATATCAACACGTAAGGCTAATGCAATAAAGTACAATTCCAGGCATCCAACCACACGGCCCATAAACTCAAAAAAAAGTGATGTATAGAACGTTGCTCTCCTTTTTTGAAACAGTTCAATAATATGCTGGTCTATCTCTTTAAGATTGCTTTTTCTTTTTTCAACAAAGGCCGCTATCTTCCTTTTTATGAACGGCAGCTTCTGCAACGCCTTAAACGTCTGTATCAACAACCCCCTTTTATATTTCTTAAGTATCCAATACACTAAAAAATAAAACAGGCAAAAGGTCACAAAGCAGCTTATCAAAATGTTCCTGGTGGGATAAAGAAAGATCATTAATCCAATAGCCACAATCCAAAAAGCTATGTGCGAAAACACATGCATGATGTAGTAAAGCAACACAGAAGATGCGGCTTTGTTGGCAGATAAACGCTTCTTTAATTGCATGACACGATAAGGCTCGCCGCCCAATCCAACAAAGGGTGTTATGTAATTAATGGCATATCCCGATATGGTGATCTGTAATATTCTGAAAAAGGAGATCACCGTCTGTGGCTGGTTTTTTTCATAAATGATTTCACGGAATGCCAGGGCATTCAAAATGTATATAATAAACCAGCTTCCTATAACCGGAATAAACCATAAGCCGGTGACTAAAATATTCTCCCATATTACTGGCAAGCCAATTTTATACGACATGTAACCCAATGTACCCAGCCCAATTACCAGCGATACGATATTATAAATTTTACCTTTCATAAATTATCTCGACGTGTCACTGGTACGTGGTGCACTTTGGTATTCGCCATCTTTTTGTTGCATTAGCTTTTTATAGAAGTACGCACTTATCCCCTCCTGCTTTATAATCATATAAATCATAACTCCGTTTAAAACAAAAATGTCGAAAAGAAAGTACAACCAAAGCTTATTAATAAAAAGGCAAAAGAACAGGAAAATAACCCTCGTGTTGAATTGAACAATATTGGTGTATTTCATCAGGGGTTTATGAACTTCCCGAAACTCTGTTACCAGCCAGGCCGGCAAATTATTTTTA
>DASQMG010000255.1:0-2117 GCA_035645595.1 Flavisolibacter sp.
CGCTGTTTCTAACCTGCATAACGTGTCCCGTAGCTTTTGGTGATCGTGCAGATAAAACCCGCTTTCCGGATGACCACTCTTTCGTATGAGATCATCCACCATATACACCAGGGAAGAACCTTCTCTTTCAAGGTAGGAAGGGAGCAGGCCTAAAATACAATAGCCGTCTGCATGGCCATAAAATTTTTCGAAGCATACAAGAAAGGATTTTACGTAAACAGCTACATCCTTTACAAAATGATGGCTGGTACTGCCGCCGCTTGTTCCACTGCTTTTAAAAACAATTTCAGGATTAAAAGCACCTGATTTAATTTCAAAAGTCTTAAAAAATTGTATGGGTAAAAAAGGTATTAGTTCAATACCTGTTACGGAATCGGGTAGCCTCTTCACGGCATCGCAATACCGTTTATAAACCGGGTTGGTAAAATATTGGTAACGGAAAACTTCCAAAGCAATCTTTGTAAAGTTTTTTTCGTTAATGAGCGTGAACACTTTTTCCTCCGGGCTTATTGCGTTAGGTAGATCGAAACCCATACAGTAAATTTGAGAACGAATACGATTATGAAAAAAGCAGTATTTTTTTGTTTAGTCGCTGCCGCATTTGCCGCTTGCAGCAAAGATAAATTTCAAACAATACCACAGGTGACGATCACATCTTTTGGACCTGATGTGGTGTTCAAAGGGCAGCGGTTCGAATTATTAGCAGATATAACAGATAAAGAAGGCGACTTGCAGGATACTTTTTACTTGGTGCAAAAGCGGTATACTGGTGACAACTTACTTACATCTGATACCGCCAAATACAGCCTGGCCAACCTCGGCTTTCCTGCCAAAGACAAAATTGAGTTAAGGCTGACATTTGCTTATGGTGAACAGATAAACGGTACACTCTTGCAAAACCAGGAAAGCGCTGACAGAGGCCTTATCTACGGCCTTATCATTCGGGACAAAGCGAAAAACAAAAGTGTTTACGTCGAATCAAAGAAAATATTATTGAAAAAGGTTTAGCCCGTTGTTTCGTCAATTTTTTGACTTTTTCATTTTCACTTCACTGTTTATAGCTTGCTGTGCTGTATTAATGGTTCAGCAGACCGCTGCCCTATTCGCACTTCAATTGCCCTTACCGGCCTATCTTTTTGTATTTTTTGGTTCTGTATGCAGCTATAATTTTCATTGGTTTTTAACGCCTCCAGAAATTTCCAGTTCGTCTTACAAGCTCCGTTGGAGTATCTCTAACAAAAGCTTGCACCTGTTCTTGTGTGTTGTGGGGACGATTGGCGCATTGGTCACCTCCCTGTTCCTAATGCAATATTGGATCTGGCTTGGCCTTACTGCTTTCCTGACCTTCCTTTACTCGGCACCCAAAATTTCATGGGCGCCTTTTATACAGCTCAGGCGAATTGCCATTGGTAAAACCATCTTCCTTGCATTCGCATGGGCACACGTAACAGCCTTGTTACCGCTTTTGGTTTCCCAAACACCAGTTCAGCAGCAACATTTATGGTTCGTAATCAACCGCTTCTTTTTTATTTACTGCATCTGCATTGTTTTTGACCGAAGGGACGTTATTCAGGACAGGGAAGCAGGTATTAAAAGCCTCGTTACTTTTTTAAGTGATAAAGGCGTTGATGTGCTTTTCTGGTGCTCGGCAGTCTTTGTTGTAGGGAGCTCCTATTTTTTACTCCGTTGGATTTCTTTGTCTGACGCCATTATTTTAACGGTGCCCGTTGTGATTATGGCCTGCCTGTACAATCCTGCCAAAAAAACCTCCTCTGATTATGTCTATTACTTTCTGCTTGACGGGCTAATGGCCTTTTCCGCACCAATACTCATTTTAGCTAAATTTGCCCATTAATTTTTAGCATGGCAAAAGTAAAAAAGAGCAGTTCTGTAGTAACCGAAGAAGCATTTGATTTTTTTAAAACCTACATCAATACTCCCTCCCCTGTGGGCTTTGAGTCAGGGGGCCAGCGTTTATGGATAGATTACATCCGCCCTTTTGTTGATGATATTTTTACCGACCCTTATGGCACTGCCGTTGGCGTTATTAACCCCGAGGCAGAATTTAAAGTAGTAATCGAAGCCCATGTAGATGAAATCAGTTGGTTTGTGAATTA
>DASQMG010000256.1:0-9812 GCA_035645595.1 Flavisolibacter sp.
AACAATAGTAGCGATGATGCCAAAAGCCGAAGGATTAAAAACATGCTTGTGGCCGATGCGTAAAAAATATTTTGAGGCTACGGTGAGAAAAGCAGCAAGTAAACTAACTGTCCAAAAGTTTGTTTTAAGTAACAGGCATAAAGAAGCTGCAGAAATTAAAACACTAAAACCCCATAGCTTAATTCCGTTGCCGCCTTTGAGGCCCAGCAGTGATTTTTGTTTGAAGCTTTCAAAAAAGTAGTTGAAGAAAAGACAGCCACCGGTGGAAATAGCATAGTGCTGAAAATCGGCAGACCAGTTGAGAAAAAAAATGCCGTAGCCTAAAAAGAGGACTTGGAAAAAGATTTGAAAATAGCGGGGATCAAGCGTTAGCGTTTTATGTTGCATAGCCGTGGGTTTGCAGCTATGATGGAGACCTCAGAAAGATTACACACGAAATGGAAAAATAATTTTAAAACTATACACTAGTTGAGGCGGAGTATCTTAAAACGGATCCCATCTATCTCCAAAAAACACGATGCCAGGTAAAAAACCTGATAGCCAGAAAAAAATACCCAGTATCATACTGCTCACTCCTCCCACACTAAAACAATAATATCCTAAACCTATAAGTCCAAAGGCTATAACTGCGATAACCAGGTAAAGGCCCAATTCGGTCATCTTTTGTTGTTGCTTTATAACTTACAAATAAAAGCCCCCTGTTTTATTTTTTGGTTCGTACCAACTTAAACCGAGTTACCTTATTTCTGCCGCTTTAGTACCATCTCGTATTGCGCTATCCATTGGTCAGGGGTTACCTTCTTCATCAGTTCAGCAATCAAACCATAAGGAATCTGCTCCGGCTTTTTAAAGCGGATGCAGCTTTTACCCATGTCTAATTTTGATTGGCTATGCCTGGGATATTCCTCGGTAAACCATTCCATCAGATCGGGCATGGAGTAAATACCCATATGGTATAAGACAATAAAGTTCTTTTGGGAAGCGATGCTTACAAAGCCCAGTGGCAGCTTTGGATCGCAGTGATAACCCGCTGGGTATATTGAATGCGGCACTACAAAACTGGGCATACCGTAATTCATTTGCTCTGTAAAACCTTTGGGTAAATTTTTTGCTATTGTATCAAGCAGTTGCGTCATTGGAATTTTCCGGTCTTCCGGCAAAGCCTCTAGGTATTCTTTTGTTGTTTTGGCTGTGGAGGTCATAGAAGGTTATGGTTTAAATTGCCTGAACTATACATTGCAATTGAAAAGTAATAGTTGATTTGCCGAATAGCGATCAGAACCCTGAAGAGTGCGACGCAATTGGGCTTCATAGTACCACCGTCCGCACGGTTTATAACCCGTTTCCACTTTGCTCAACACAACAAAAAAATGTTGCTGACATTTCTGCCAGCAACTGCAATAAAAACTATTTGGGAAGAGCAAGAAAGAAAGAGAAATGAATCTTATCGTATCATCAGCCCCCAACTCCCTAACTCAATACCTTCTGCCGCCACCGCCGCTATTACCGCCGCCATATCCACCACCGCCGCCATAGCCGCCCCCACTATTTCCGCCGCCTCCTCCACGGTACCCACCACCACCGCCAGGACGGGATCCACCACCGCCGCCGCTTCCACCACGGTAGCCACCGCCGCCTGAACCGCCAGAGCCACCACGATTATCATCCGCTTGTTTTACAACGAGTTGTTTTTTTCCAAAAGCAATATCTTTTAAATGTTCAATGGCTTCAAGGGCTTCTTCATCATTGGTCATTTCTACAAAGGCAAAACCGCGGCTTTTACCAGTTTCCCTGTCTATAGCTACTTTGGCTGAAGTAGTAGCGCCGAATTTCTCAAAGATTTCCATCAACTCCGCATCATCCATATCGTAAGGCAGGCCAGCAACAAAAAGTTTCATACAAAAATTTATTGGCTAAAGGTAATAAAGTTCAGTTGGGCAGACGATGAATATTCCATCAACGGCAGGGGCCGGCCCGCAATTTTTTTTGGCTTCTTTATTCCTTGGCTGGTATTTTAACCGGGCGCCCTTTTGCACGAATCAGTACCAAGCCCGGCGTACACAGCCCCAGCTTAAACCACTACTTTAAGCTAACTTACTGGTTTTACAATTTCCACCCTGTCGTGATCAATTTAGCCTTGTCCATAATACCAACGGACATCGCTTACCCTCATTCCCTGGCAGCTAACAGCTTATTGCGTTTGGATAAAATACGGTTTACCCCCCTTGCTTTTTTAAATTGTATCACGCTTACCTTGCAATATGCACACTATAAAAAACATTGTTATTGCTGGGGCCGATGATAAAACTATTGCACTGGACATCTTTTATAAAGATGGCCCGCCGAAGCCAACAGTAATTTATGCGCATGGTTTCAATGGTTTTAAGGATTGGGGCGCTTTTGACTTAATAGCAGCTCAATTTGCAGAAGTCGGGGCCTGTTTTGTCAAATTCAACTTTTCGCATAACGGCACTACACCGCAATCACCGGAAGATTTTGTTGACGTTGAAGCATTTGGAAATAATAATTATACAAGGGAGTTATACGATTTGCAATGCGTGATTAATTGGGTAACAGATGCAAACAATCCTCATAGTGCAGCAATAGATCAAACAACTATTTACCTTATCGGCCATAGCCGCGGTGGCGGCATTGTTTTGTTGAAAGGCGCTGAGGAAGGTCGCATTAGGGCTATTGCCACATGGGCTTCGGTATCGCAATGCAAAACTCCCTGGGGCGATTGGCCCGAAGACCGAATACAAAAATGGAAAGAAAGCGGCGTAGAATATTATAATAACAATCGTACAAAGCAGCAGATGCCTTTATATTACCAGTTGTACAGAGACTTTCAGGCTAACCGTGAACGACTGGATATTTTAAAGGCAATTGAACAACTCTCTATTCCAGTGTTGGTTTGTCATGGTACACAAGACGAAGCCGTTCCGGTTGCTAATGCACAGTTATTGCACGGTGCAGCTAATCGTTCAGAACTGTTTTTAGTTGACTCGGATCATGTATTTGGCAGAAAGCATCCGTGGACCGCAGAAAATTTGCCGGAAGCGATGCAAGCTGTAGTCTCTAAAACCATTCAATTCTTTTTTACTCCGTAGCTCCTGGTGAGTTGGTTTTAATAACCTCTTTATCACCTGAAACGTGCAGCATTTGTAGTTCTTTACCAATTTAGGCAGGCAATTAGCAGTTTCTATTTGCGTTTGTCACCGCCAGCCTTTAACCTTGTACCCTTATACCAGGCTACCTGGCGGCGGTTGAACTATTTGAATGCCGGCATGTTCTTTTGTAATTAATTATCTAACCCGACATATGAAACTAATTTTCTGCTTGTTATTGTCACTACTATTTTTAAACGCCTGTGCGCAGGACACTAGCCGCCACCGCTTTAAAGGGGTATTCTTTCCTTATCCAATGGAGAGGCCAACAAAGGTCTCGGTGGGTTTAACCTTTACCACCATGCCGTATGATATTACAGAAGAGCTGCATTTTCAAATTCCCGCATTGGATATTCACCTGTTACAACGGCTGTCAACAAAACTTTCGTTGGAGATGAGGGCTAACGTTCAGGTATTCCAGAATTTAATTACCGCTGGCCCCAAATGGGCTACCAAACTAAACGACCGTTATTCTATTTCCGTTGGTAACGATATCGGTTACTGGTTTGGCGCTGTAAACACCGAAGGAATAAAAACAACAGGGCACGGCTTTCAAAACACACCAAACCTTTCCATTGGCCGCCGTTTTAACCGGAGGGTGTTGCTTACGTTCCGTGCCGATGCGCAAATGAATTTTGGCATTAGAACCTATGCAAAAGATACAGAACTCACCACAGAACACCGGCTTTTAAGCGGTTCATCGTATGCCCTTATTTTAGAACAACCTTTTTATGGCAATAAAGTGCTATCCCTTGGGTTACGGGGTATCTACACTGATTTTTTCTGGCAAACATGGACCTTGTTTGAAACCTTCGACCGTAATATTTTTTACCCCCAGGTTATTATCGGACTTAACTTATGAAACACCTCTTTATACTAACATCGTTTGTACTACTTCTTTCCTGCAGGAAAACGTATGAAGCACCCATACCCGATTTGGCGTGGGATAGCTTCAATTCGCCATCTGCTATTCCCTTAAAAAATATGCAGGGGCAAAAGATGGAAGCCATCTATGCCATAGCCGACGGCAGCTCACAATTTGGAACGGAAGCGGCCGTAAAATGGACTTATACAGCTACCGGCAGCGATACTACATATCATCTTTCTTTCTTCTGCGAAAAAGAGGTCTCGTATTTTATTTGTGAAGGGAAACGGGTAGATAGTTCCATATTGTTAAATGGTTATTGGCGCAGAATGATTGGTACCGAAACCGGCCGTGTTCGTTTAACAATCACAAAAGAGGAAGGCGGTGCTAAAATTTTAAACGCCTTACCGCTAAGTGCGTCTGATAACATTACCATTACCGGTGTGTATGGCGAAGGAGAAGCCGTTCCCGACCTTCCAATTCAACTTCAAAAAACGAGACCGTTATTTAATGCAACGCCGTTCGAGATTATTGCCCACCGCGGTGGTGGCCGAACGTCGGATATTTTACCTGCTTCGGAGAACTCCGTAGAAATAATAAGGCTTGCTTCCCGATTTGGTGCTACCGGTGTTGAAATTGATGTACGCATAACAAGCGATGGCGTTCCTATATTATACCATGATGCTACACTAAATGAACGCCTGATTCAAAAAAACGGCATGTTAGGCCCGATAGAAAATTACAGCTATGCCCAGCTAAATGCATTGGTACGTTTAATTAATGGCGAACGCATTCCAAGACTACAGGATGCCCTGAACACCATTGTTTACAGTACACCACTGCGTTATGTTTGGCTCGATACAAAATATGTAGGGTCATTGCAAAAAGTGAGAGACCTGCAGCTGGAGTTCTTACAAAAAGCCACTGCTATTGGCCGCAAGGTCAACATTGCTATTGGCCTGCCCGACAAGGCCTCCCTGGAGTCGTTTAAGAAATTGCCGAACTACCAATTCATCCCTTCGGTAAATGAACTTACCCGTGAAGAAGTGAAAGAAGTAAACTCTCCCATTTGGGCGCCACGGTTTACACTGGGTTTGCAAAATGCAGAGGTAGCCGCTGTTCAGGCAGAAGGCCGCAAGGTGTTTGTGTGGACACTGGACCTGCCCAACAGTATAAACGATTTTTTAACCAATGGCCGGTTCGATGGCATCTTATCAAATTATCCATCAGCCGTAGCTTATAACTATTATGCAAAACAATAAAACATTTTTACTTTTTATTTTGGTTGTACTAACCACCATTGGCAAGGCACAGCAAAATGGCGAGTTCACTTCAAGGCCAACCGGTCGTGGTGAGTATTCTTTGGTAGCTTATGCCGGTGGCGGTTTTGGTTATTTTCTTTCCGGCAAAGGGGCCCCGGCTTATTTGCAGCCGGTTAAATCAAAATGGAATCCGGTAGGCACCCTGCGTGTTATGTGGCATACCGACCATTTATTAAAAGCAGGATTGGAAACCGGCTATGTTACTTTTTATCAGTACACGCTTAAAGACTCAGCGGGCCGCAGTGGGAAAATTGCTTTAAATGCTATACCTATTTTACTTGAATGGAGTATGTCGCTTAAAAAACGCATCAACATATTTGCCGGTACCGGCTTATATATTCTTAATACAAAGTTAGATTATGAAGGAAAAGTGAATTCTAACAAGTTGAGCTCAGGCTGGATGCTGGCAGCTTCTTATATTTATCCTATCGGAAAAACGGTAGGGTTAGGTACAGAGGTAAAGTGGCTTTATGCCACAGAAACATCGAACGGTTCTGTTTGCGGGCAACTTCAATTAGTGTGGCGATTTTTAAAATGGTAAATTCCAGCTTCCTATATGGTAAAAATCATCCTTCTCTCTTTATTTTCCTTCTCTTTTTGCAAGGCAAAAACTCAAACAGTATCCGGCGACAGCACCGAGCTTTGCTTTGCCTCCGACACGCAGGCGCCTATGTGGATAGAGACGCTTTTTCTTAAAAAAGACCATAATAAGGAAGCTACTAAAAAATTATTTGAAACAGTGGCTGCCCGCAGGCCGGGTGCCCTGTTTATTATGGGCGACGTAGTCAACCTTGGATATAGCAACCGCCAGTGGAGACCCATGGATGCTTACCTCAAAGATTTGCGCAGTAAAAATATTTCGGTATATGCCGCATTGGGCAATCATGAAGTGATGGGCCAGGCAAAAAAAGGGATGCGTAAATTCCAGGAGCGCTTTCCGGAACATGCACCTACGGGTTATGTGCAGGTGAAAGACTCCGTTGCTGTTGTATTGCTGAACTCCAACTTTGGCAAGCTATCAGCAGAAGAAGACGCTAAACAAATTAAATGGTACAAAGCAACTTTAGATAGCCTGGAGAAAGATCCTTCCATTCATTTTATTATCTCAGGTTGCCACCATTCGCCTTATACCAACAGTAAAATTGTAGGCCCTAATAAAGAAGTTCAGCAAAAATTTGTACCGGCTTTTTTAGCCTCTAGAAAAAGCCGTTTATTTATCACCGGCCACTCGCACAATTTTGAACACTACCAAATGAAAGGCAAAGATTTCCTGGTGATTGGTGGTGGCGGTGGATTGCACCAGCCCTTGCGTACCGGCAACGATGGCGATAAAGACCTGGCAACAGATTACAAACCCCAGTTTCATTACTTAACCGTTAAGCGAAACGGCGACCAACTGAATGTTTCTTCCGTGCAATTAAAAAAAGATTTTAGTTGTTTTGAAGATGGCAAGAAAATGTGTGTAACCAAAGAAGTGCTTGTGAATACGGATGTGGCGGTAGAGAATAAGAATTAATTATTTTTTTATAAGTTTTGAAAGTGCGATCGTTTCGGTTGCACTTTTTTAATTACCCTGGGTTAATAATTTATCAATACAGGCTAACTCTGCAGCGGTCTGCTTATTGTATAGCTCTTCCATACTTTATTGCACTACCATGAAATTATATTTAGCCATCCTTTTTCTTATTGCATTTGCCTCCTGCCAGGCATTAATAGATGCGCCTGTGCCCAACTTAAAATGGGCTGCTTTTGATTCGCCAAAGGCTAAATCTCTCACCGCTGCAGAACGTAAAGCCATGGAAGGCATATATACAATTGAAATTGCCGATGATAATTTTGGAAAAGAGGTGGCACTGAAATGGAGTTATGTGGCCGGAGAAAAAGACACCACCTACTACCTCTCTTTCTTTTGTTCGGAAGACGTACGCTATTTTATTTGCCAGGGCAAAAAAACCGATAGCGTTATTTTACTAAATGGTTACTGGCGTAATGTAGAAAATACTAAAACAGGTAAGGCGCATTTCACTATTTCTGTTGCCGATCTTTCAGGAGATAGTTCTGCTGTGGCCGAACAACGTCTTAGCCTGCAGATCAGCGGCACTTTTGGGGTAAAAGAGGATGAGCCGGAGAAAAAGATTTCATTCCGTTATGCAAGGCCGCTATATAATAAAACGCCTTACCAGCTTATTGCCCATCGTGGTGGCGGACGAAATAACGACCTGCTGCCGGCTTCTGAAAATTCTGTTGAGATGATTCCGCTGGCAGCACAGTTAGGCGCTAACGGTATCGAGATTGACATACAGGTAACAAAAGATGGGGTACCGGTATTGTTTCATGATGCGAATGTCAACGACCGCCTCACCACAAAAACAGGCATACATGGCGCCATTGACACCTACACGTTTGCTGAACTGGAGGGAGAGGTGAAACTAAAACGCGGTGGAAAAATTCCAACGCTGAGGGAAGCGTTAAACACTGTACTTACTAAAACACCCCTTGAGTTTGTATGGATTGATTGTAAATACAAAGAGGCAATACCAACTATCCGGGTATTACAAAAAGAATATTTGGAAAAAGCAAAAAATATCGGGCGAAAATTAGACATCGCTATTGGAATTCCTGATGAAGAAGTATTGGCAGCCTTTATGAAACTGCCTGGCTATGAAAACATTCCCTCGCTATGCGAATTAGATACGGTAACGGCGCAACGGATCAATGCAGATTTCTGGGCGCCATCCTGGGTAAAAGGGCATCAGGATGAAGAAGTGGCTGCGGTGCATGCAAAGGGGATACAAGCTTTTGTTTACACCGTAGATGTACCTGACAAAATAAAAGAGTTCATGTACGAGGCTAAGTTTAATGGATTATGCACCAACCGCCCTACAATGGCCGCTTATTATTATTATGCAAGGCAGTGAGGGGAAGTAAGTTGGCAATAACGAATCATACTGTTGACGGCCTGCTATTTACTGCTTACTCTAAAATTTTAAACCTTGGATTCTATTTCGCAACCTGTAACACTTGCTTTTGCTGCCGACACACAGGCGCCTATGTTTGTAGAAACGCTATGGCTACGCTCGCACAATAACCGTAAGGCGACCCGCTTGCTTTTTGAAGACGTGGTCAAGCGAATACCCACTGCCTTTTTTTTACTGGGCGATGTGGTAAACCTTGGTTATGCCGACAGGCAATGGACCCCGATTGATAAATATTTGGAAGCACTTCGGGCAATAAAGTTGCCTGTGCATGCCATATTAGGAAACCATGAAGTGATGGGACGGCCACGGGAGGGTATGAGAAAGTTTCAGCAACGCTTCCCCGATCACAAGCACACCGGTTATGTTGTAGTAAAAGATACGATCGCGGTAATACTGGTCAACTCAAATTTTAATGCACTTTCGTATGCTGAAATAGAACAGCAAACAGCCTGGTATAAAACAACAGTAGAAAGTTTAGATGTTGACGCGTCCATTCAATTTATTATTACAGGTTGCCATCATTCGCCCTACACCAACAGCCGCATTGTAAAACCATCAAAAGAAGTAGAGCAAAAGTTTATCCCCCCTTTTCTTTCATCCAAAAAAAGCGTTCTGTTTTTATCCGGTCACTCACACAATTTTGAGCACTATAAAGTAGAGGGTAAGGATTTTTTAGTAATTGGTGGCGGTGGCGGCTTACGCCAACCTTTACGCCAGGGCATCGGTTCCCTGGCGGATCTTGCGCCTGATTATAAACCCCTGTTTCATTATATAATGACGAATATTACAGGAGATACCCTACAGGTAACCTCTTACCACATCAAGGAAGATTTCACAGGATTTGAAGAAGGCATGAAGCTGGCAGTAAAGAAGAGTACGGGCTGACTCTTTTTATATAAATAATGTCAAAATAAAATGTACCATAAGCCCTTGCCATAGCTGTAATAGAACCTAACCCTGCTCTATATTATTAGGGTGTTTGCAAAAAGTCCAGTACTCAACAATTAATTTGATAATCTTCTTTACCTGCTCATACCGGTGCTCTTTTTGAAAAAAACCCTGCACCATTTGTTCATAAGCATCACGTACAGAAGCCGGATCGGCAGAGGTAGTTAAAAAAATAAAGGGAATACTTTTTTTGCGCAGGTATTCATTTTCATTAATGTTTTGTAATAGTTCTGTCCCCCGCATTTTAGGCAGGTTAACATCAGTAAGGATAATAAAAGGGTGGTCGGTTGTTGTCATCAGGTAGTCAAGCGCAGCCTGCCCATCACTAAAAAAAATAAGCTTATTTGTTATGTGCAGGCTTTCAAAAACTTCTTCTAAAATTTCCCTGTCGTCTTGGTCATCCTCAACTAAAATTATGGGGCCGTTCACCATAGAATTACTATTTAAAACGCCGTTAGCCGGACGCATAACTAAATGAGTATATTAAATTATAATGCCAACCCTTACCGTTTGAAAACTTAATTATACACAG
>DASQMG010000257.1:0-3322 GCA_035645595.1 Flavisolibacter sp.
TCGAAAAATCGGCAGAATAAGGATAAAAGCCTTTGCCGGTTGCCACCACCGCTTTTTCCACGTCGCTGCCGCTTTCGAGCTTTGTACCGGTTCCAATAATGTCGGCCCCGGCCTCAGCCAGAGCAATGGCGATAGCTTTACCAATCCCGCGACTACATCCCGTTACCAAAGCGGTTTTGTTATCTACCCTAAAATTCAGCATACAATATTTTATTGAAGTGATCCAATGGCGACGGGGTCCATATCGGTAAATACCATATTTTCTCCTGCCATAGCCCAAATAAAGGAATAGTTGGCGGTAGCCGTTCCGCTGTGGATGCTCCATGCGGGAGAGACAATGCCTTCGTCGTTGTTTAAAAAGAGGTGGCGTGTTTCGTGCGGCTCACCCATAAAATGAATCACCCGTTGATTTTCCGGCAGGTCAAAATAAAAATAGGCTTCCATCCTGCGGTCATGCGTATGTGGGGGCATGGTGTTCCAGATGCTGCCTGTTTTGAAAACAGTAATGCCCATCACCAACTGGCAGCTTTTAATGCCATCATTATGAATATACTTATTGATCGTTCGGTGATTGTTATTATCCAGGCTGCCTAACTCTGCCGGCAAGGCCTCAGCAGGCTTCATTAAACGGTTAGGGTATTCGGCGTGTGCCGGTGCAGAAAATAAAATAAACTTTGCCGGGTTTCCGGCATCGTTGCTTTTAAAGCGAATGTCCTGCTTTCCTTTGCCGATGTAAAGGCAATCTAATTTCTCCAGCGAAAAAACGTCGCCATCAACGGTTACTGTTCCGTTGCCCCCAATGCTGGCAATGCCCAATTCGCGGCGGCTTAGAAAGTATTCTGCTTTTAATTCATCATAAGTTTCCAATTTTAGTTCGCTAGTAACAGGAAAGGCGCTACCAATGATCATCCGGTCGTAATGGGTATAGGCGACTTCAATTTTATCGGGCACAACAAGCTTGTCAAGTAAAAATTTCTCCCTGATTTTTTGCGTGTTGTAAGATACAAAATCTTCGGGGTGAACCTGGTGAATGACTCTCATGAAAAATGTATTAATCGTTTATGCTATGGCCACTAATGTAACGGTTATACGGGGTATAAACGGGATTGATTTACGGAAACGTTCCCGAACTATTTTGCTGTATTTAGCACGGTGACTTGCTCAAGAATCTTGAAAGGGTATTTTTCATGAGGCCTACAATTTCCTGGGTGCAAAGATTGCCGATGCTTCCTTCATGCGTATGATGTAAACCTTTACCCGGATCAAACCCAAAATTGCCACGTTCAATTTGCTCACCTACTTGTTTGTAAGCCTCTCTGAAAGAAATCCCCTGGTTGACGAGTTCATTTACCGCTTCAACACTGAACAGGTACTTATACTTTTCATCCTGCAAAATGCCGTTTCTTACCTCGACGTTCGACAGCATCACGCAACATAGCTCCAGGCAGGATTTCAACTCTTCAATAGCAGGAAACAAGATTTCTTTTGTGAGTTGCAGGTCGCGATGATAGCCGGAGGGAAGATTGGTTAGCAATAATGCGAGTTCATTGGGCAGGGATTGAATTCTGTTGCACTTAGCTCTTATTAATTCAAAAACGTCAGGATTTTTTTTGTGCGGCATAATGCTGCTGCCTGTTGTTAACTCAGAAGGAAAAGAGATAAACCCGAAATTCTGATTGAGGTAAAGGCAACAATCCATTGATAATTTACCCAGCGTTGCTGCCACACAACTAAGTGCCGTAGCTACAACTCTTTCAGTTTTGCCACGCGTCATTTGGGCGTAAACAGAATTATAGTTCAGCGTTTCAAAATTCAGTAATTCAGTGGTTCGCTTTCTGTTCAAAGGGAACGAAGAGCCATAGCCGGCGCCACTGCCTAACGGGTTTTTATTGGTGATGCGATAAGCGGCTGCCAGCATCTCAAGGTCATCAACCAGGCTTTCTGCATACGCACCAAACCACAACCCAAAAGAAGACGGCATGGCAATCTGAAGGTGCGTATAGCCTGGAAGCAAGACCTGTTTATACTTTTCGCTCTGTGTAATTAACAGGTCAAAAAGATTTTTCACTTCATCTTTAATGGATAACACTTCTGCGCGCAGGTATAATTTTATGTCAACGGCAACCTGGTCGTTACGGCTTCTGCCACTGTGAATTTTTTTGCCGATGTCTCCGATCCGTTCCGTCAATAAAAATTCAACCTGCGAATGAACATCTTCAACATCATTTTGAATTTTGAAAGATGAATTTTGAATTTCTTCATCAATTTGCTGTAGGGCTTCAATAGCTATTGTTGCTTCTTCTTTTGTCATGAGTCCTACCTCACCTAACATGGTAACATGCGCAATGGAACCCTGCACATCGTATTTCGCCAACAATACATCGAATTCTTTGTCTCTGCCTACTGTAAATGTTTCTACTAATTCGGACGTGGAAGTGTGTTCTTTTTGCCAGAGTTTCATTACAAAAAATTTATACGAATTGCACTATTGAAACAGGATTTTTTCTAATAGGTTGATATAGTCCTCAATTCCCTCTTTTATCTCGTTAAGATAAATAAATTCATCGGCCGTATGGCTTCTTGCGGAATCGCCGGGCCCCATCTTTAAAGCAGGGAAAGGCATCAGTGCTTTATCCGAAGTGGTTGGAGAACCGTAGTAGGTTTTTCCCAATGAAAGACCTGCTTTTACAAGCGGATGTTCTAATGAAATAGATGATGATTTTAAGCGAATACTCCTTGGCACGACTTCACATTGAACATTAGCTTCTATTGTCTGTAACACTTCTTCCAGAGTATACAATTCGTTTACTCTTACATCCACCACAAACCTGCAATTAGACGGTACGATGTTATGCGTTTTATTATCGGACCCAATAGAGGTAACGGACATTTTCACGGGCCCAAGCATCTCCGAACACCTTTCAAACCGGTGTTGCCTTATCCATTCTATATCTTTTATTGCTTTGTAAACAGCATTTTCACCTTCTTCTCTTGCCGCATGTCCGGCCTTACCTATGGCGGTGCAGTCCAGTACCATCAGCCCTCTTTCTGCCACTGCCATTTGCATAAGTGTTGGCTCACCTACGATAGCGGAATCAATTGGCGGCATCAGCTGCAGGGCCAGTTGTATTCCATTCGTGCCTGATATTTCTTCCTCCGCGGTGGCTGCAAAAACTAGGTTATACTTTAAGCTTTCCTGCCCGTAAAAATGTATGAAGGTCATCATAAGTGCCACCAGACATCCACCTGCGTCATTGCTTCCTAGCCCATATAATTTCCCGTCTTCAATTATTGGCTGAAAGGGGTCTTTCGTATAACTTTT
>DASQMG010000258.1:0-2142 GCA_035645595.1 Flavisolibacter sp.
AGAAGCACCGCGGTTAATAAGGGAAACCGGTGCTGATTATGAAAACAAAATTGTGCGGCCTATTTCCAGAACAAGGATTCGCGACAACGCTGTTTACTACGAAGCCATCTCCCTGTACTCAACAAAGAGAGATGAATTTCAAAGCCGCATTTTCAAAGGTATTGAAGCAGATTTTAAAGCCCGTGGGCTGATGCTTGAAAATTTACTGGTGCGTAACATCACCCTGCCGGCTGCTGTAAAAAGCACGATAGAGCAAAAGATACAGGCCGAACAGGAATCGCAAAAAATGCAGTTTATTTTGGCCAAGGAGCGGCAGGAGGCCGACCGTAAAAGAGTGGAAGCGCAAGGTATTGCCGACTATCAAAAAATTATTTCGGAAAGCCTTACCGATAAGCAGTTGCAATACGAACAAATTAAGGCTACGATGGAACTGGCTAAATCGCAGAACGCAAAAATTATTATGATGGGAAGTAAAGGTGCGCCGGTGATTTTGGATGCAAAGAACTGATTGGACTAAGATTAGATTTTTTTAGCGGTAGGGGTTCTATTGCTAACAGGAGGCTTCATAAGGAAGCCTCTTGTTATTGCGGTAAAAATGTAATTTATTTTATGAGAAACCTGAGCCAGGAAAGTACTTCCTCTGCTCCGCTAATAGTAGAAGAATATATTGAACCCGAACTGAAATCAGGGCGGCGCCATGAATTTATTAATGATCAAGTGATTGAAAGGCCGGGAGAAAAATTTATAACCAGGTTGCCGGATTGACTCATATTTTTCAGTGAATCATTTTTCTTCAAAACGGTGTAACGTTTTTAGTTATGATATAAAAGTTTTCAACACCAACCGCACAAAATACTTTTATCCCGATGTATGTATTACAAAGGAGGGGATTACAGAACAAAATCAGTATATACAATACGAACGGGAGTTAATTATCGAAGTTATCTTACCCGCGACACACATTACAGATACTATTGTATTCGAAAGATGCAGAGAGCGAGTAGAACGCCATGTTATACCTGCGCAAAGAAGATGTATTGCCCATGCGGCTATTAGAGCTTACCTTACCGTTAAAATGAGATTTATAAACAACTCATTCAAGACCAGCCTAAATCCAAATTTTCGCAAACTTTTTTCAGTCAATGGTGTTGCCTGCAAATGGCCTGAGGTGAAAGAATTGAGTTTCAATAAGCAGGTTGCTTATCTTTCACCACACACTGACTAATTTATGATTACTTCAAAGCTTACACTACCGATTTTCCGCATTGCTTCTGTTTGTATAATACTCCTGCAATGCCCCGTGGCCTTTAGCCAGGTTGTTGGTTGTAGAGACCCGGCCGCTAGTAATTACAATCCATCTGCCACTGTCGCTGACAGCAGTTGTATGTACAACGCTACATTTTACACGCCACCTGTTAAAGTGGCTCCCATCAACAATCTCCTGGTTGAAACCAGTGGACTGCAATGGGCTGGTAGTTCTTTATGGACTTTTAATGACGGCGGCGGTGCAGCAGCTATTTATCGTATTGATACGGCATCCGATGCTATTTTACAAACAGTAAATTTAGGGGGGGCTGCTAATCAGGACTGGGAAGCCATTGCTTTTGACGGCACTCATTTCTTCATTGGTGATTTTGGCAACAATGCAAATGGGGCCCGTACGGATTTGAAGATCTATAAATTCCCGATCAGTGCGATACCGGATTATGCAACAAACCCTGTTACAACAATTTCTTCGGCGCAAATAGAAGTCATCAGCTTTACTTACAGCGACCAAGTGCCGGTAGTGGCCACCACCGTTGCTAACACCACCAGATGGGATTGCGAAGCCATGGTTGTTGATGGTGGAAAGATTCACCTGTTTAGCAAAAATTGGGTGGATGTAAACACCACGCATTATGTGATAAACAGTACAACAGCCGGAACGTATACAGCCACACCCGAAGAAACGTTCGCAACCAATTACTTGGTGACGGATGCCACTAAAGTACCAGGGCTAAATATCATTGCGTTACTCGGTTATCAAAACGGTTTTCCGGGAAATCATTACCTGCACCTGCTATCCGATTTTAGCGCAGGTTTGTTTTTTAATGGCAACAGGCGTCGTATAGACTTACCCAATGCCAGCACAATGGGACAGGC
>DASQMG010000259.1:0-8949 GCA_035645595.1 Flavisolibacter sp.
GCGTGATATGCGGTGGTTGACTACGGAAACCAAACAAAGCAGCTTAATTGTTTTTCCGGAACCGGATAAGTGCGGTGAATCTTTAACTTCATTAAAGTCAACGATCGATGTAATGCCGTAGTGTTTTATTTCAAAGCGGTAGTGGTCCAGCGGGTGACCGCTCAAATAGAGACCAGTTACTTCTTTTTCTTTTTCCAATTGTTCCGTTAGGGAAAATGGAGGGCATGGTGATATTTGTGGCGGCTTAATATCAAATACGGCTGGTAAGTCGCCAAACAAGGTATTACTGGTGTTGGTCGATTCGGCTTGAACTACATTTCCATACCGGATCATTTTTTCCAAACCGCTTTGTGATTCGCCGTCCGGTACGCATATATACTGAGCACGATGAAGCTGCGGGAAAGCGTCAAAACCACCAGCATATACTAGGCTTTCCAGCGTTTTTTTATTGACCGTACGCTGATTGATACGTCGCATAAAATGAAAGGGGTCAGTGAACGGACCGCCTGTTTTTCTTTCCTCAATAATACTTTCTACGGCTGCTTCGCCTACGCCTTTCATTCCACCCAGGCCGAAACGAATTTCCCCCTTGTCATTTACGGCAAAGCCTTTGTTCGATTCATTAATATCCGGACCAAGCACTTTCAACCCCATGCGCTTACACTCCTCCATAAAAAAGGTAAGCTTTTCAATAGCATTTGCATGATTCAGCACGGCGGCCATGTACTCGGCAGGGTAATAGGTTTTTAAGTAAGCAGTTTGGTAGGCAACCAATGCATAACAGGTAGAGTGTGATTTATTGAAAGCGTATTGCGCAAAGGCTTCCCAGTCAGTCCATATTTTTTCCAGTGATTTTTTGGGGTGCCCTTTTTTTGTCGCCCCTTCAATAAAAGAGCTTTTCATTTTATCAAGTGTCTTCCGGTCTTTTTTACCCATTGCCTTTCGTAACACGTCCGCATCGCCCTTGCTAAAGCCAGCAATCTTCTGGGCTAGCAACATTACCTGTTCCTGGTACACGGTAATACCATACGTTTCCGTCAGGTATTCTTCCATTTCCGGCAGATCATACTCAACTGCTTCACGGCCATGTTTTCTGTCTACGTACTGGGGAATATAAGCCATGGGTCCCGGGCGGTACAGGGCATTCATGGCAATGAGGTCATTGAATTGGTCGGGTTTTAACTCCTTCAGGTACTTCTGCATACCCGGACTTTCAAACTGGAACGTGGCAATTGTATCACCCCTTTGATAGAGCTCGTAGGTTTTTGCATCATCAAGCGGGATGTTGTCAATATCTATAGCGACGCCATATTTTTCTTTAATGTTGATGAGTGCATCTTTCATAATGGAAAGGGTCTTCAGTCCTAGGAAGTCCATCTTGATTACGCCACTGTCTTCAATAATACTTCCCTCAATTTGAGTAATGCACAAATCAGTTTCTTTCGATGCAAAAACGGGAATCAGTTCTGTTAAATCTCTTGGGGCGATGATGATGCCGGCTGCATGTATACCCGTGTTGCGAACGGAGCCCTCCAGCCGCTCCGCAATGTGCAATACTTCGCTTTGCAAACCTTTTCCATTATATACGGCCCGAAGCTGTTTTATATTTTCAATATCGTCGCTGCCGTATTCATCTTCCAAAGGTTTGTCGCCTTCTTTTGCAGTGAACGGTGCATGTAAACAACGGTAAAGTTTAGTGCCCGGTTTTTCAGGAATAAACTTGGCCAGGATGTTACTTTCAGACAGCGGCAAATCCATAACACGGGCCACATCTTTTATACTCATTTTGGCTGCCATTGTTCCATAGGTAACAATCTGCGCTACCTGGTTCTTTCCATATTTTGCCACCACATAATCAATTACTTTTTGCCGTCCTTCGTCGTCAAAATCCGTATCAATATCGGGCATTGATTTACGGTCAGGATTGAGAAAGCGTTCAAAGAGAAGGTTGTATTTTATCGGGTCGATATTGGTGATGCCGATGCAATACGCAACTACAGAACCCGCTGCAGAACCACGGCCCGGGCCAACGTAAACGCCCAGGTCGCGGCCGGCTTTAATAAAGTCGCTTACAATCAAGAAGTAACCAGCAAAGCCCATTGTCTTAATGGTAAAAAGCTCAAAGTCTATGCGTTCCCTGATTTCTTCACCTATTTCACTATAGCGTTTTTTTGCCCCTTCGTACGTAATATGTTTCAGAAATTCCCATTGGTTCAAATTAGCATCGGCATGTATCTGAAACTCCTGTGGAATGGGAAAGGCAGGAAGCAGAATATCACGTTTCAGATTGAGCAATTCTACTTTATCAACGATTTCATTGGTATTATCAATAGCTTCCGGCAGATCTTTAAACCGGTCAGCCATTTCCGTCGTCTTCTTAAAATAAAACTGGTCGTTGGGAAAGGCAAAGCGTTTATCCTTACTGGCTACATCATCATCATTAAATTCGCGGAGAGCAGGAGTAGCCACTTTTTCGCCGGTGTTGATGCACAATAAAATGTCGTGTGCATTAAAGTCTTCTACATCAACATAATGTGAGTCATTCGATGCAATAATTTTCACATTATGTTTTCGGGCAAATTTTATTAGCACATTATTTACTTTGTCCTGTTCTGCCATGCCATGCCGCTGGAACTCAACATAAAAATCATCTTCAAAAAGGTCAAGCCACCACTTGAATTCTTTTTCAGCTTCCTCTTCACTCCCCTTTAAAATTGCCTGCGGCACCATAGCTCCCAGGCAACAGGTGGTAGCAATTAATCCCTCATGGTATTGAACAATCAATTCCTTATCAATGCGCGGATACTTTCCGTACAAACCCTCCATATACCCAAGCGAAGTGAGCTTAACCAGATTTTTATAACCTTTTTCATTCTTTGCTAAAAGAATTTGATGAAAGCGCTGGTCTTTTTCTTCTTTTGTAAATGAACGCCGGTGGCGGTTAGCAGCCACATAAAACTCGCAGCCCACAATAGGTTTTACTATAGGCTTACCGGCGGCATCAACATTTTTGTAGGCCTGCGACACAAAGTCAAAAACACCAAACATATTTCCATGGTCGGATATAGCCAGCGCAGGCATGCCGTCAGCAATCGCTTTTTTGTAAAGCGAAGAAATTGAGGCAGCGCCATCTAATAAAGAGTACTGTGTGTGAACGTGTAAATGTGAAAATTTCATTCTTTTTACTCTTGATCTGTATCAAAAATTTTGACGTTAAGCTACTTAAGTCGTGCAAGTTACACCTATGCATGGCAATAAAAGGAGTTAAGGGGCGTTGAAAGAAATCCACATATTGTGGGAAAAAGTCCATAATTCTATTACTTTCGTCGTCCACCGTAAATCCAAAAACAAGCCCATGCTAAAAAAGATAATTGCGTTAGCTGCCCTCTTGTTCTCAATATCCACGGCACAGGTATTCGCTCAAACAGGTAAGCAAGTCACCCCTGGTGCTTCCAAAACAGCCTACAAATTTCTCGATGATATTTCAGTTGATCCATTGGGGGATGAGCAGTCGGCACCAGTAAAAATGGCGGCGGTTCCCTCCGTAAAAAAAGATTTATTACAGGCAGCTAAAGCCGCTGATGGAAATGTAGAAACTGCCGGTGCCCTGCAATTCAAGTATTCGCAATTATTAGATGTGGACGTGGAAACAGTAAAAAATACAAACCTGTTTCGTGTAATCGACGACTGGTACGGAGTAAAATATTTATATGGGGGTGAAACAAAAAGAGGAATTGATTGCTCTGCCCTGATGCAGGTTTTTTTTACAGCACTCTATGGAATATTGTTACCCCGCACTGCCAAAATGCAATACGACTTTAGCCGGCAGATTTCCCGTACAGAATTAAGGGAGGGCGACTTGCTTTTCTTCAATACACGAGGCGGCGTTTCCCATGTGGGAATGTATTTACAAAATAATAAATTCGTTCATGCCTCGGTAAAGGGCGTGGCTATTTCCGATATGTTTGAACCCTATTATGCCAGCCGCCTTATCGGTACCGGAAGAGTGTTAGACGATGGCCGCCAAACACCGGTTTTATTTTCAACCAAGCCTTAATTTTTTCTTTAGCGTAAGCCATACCGGAACAACATCGGGCGAAAGTTTCATTCCAATCGTTCCCGCGGCAAATGGCACACAAAACAAAAGACTTCTGGTAACCATCCAGTGTAAGCCTGTATAATTCTTTAACGGAAGATAGGCGAGGAGAAAGCAGGCCCCGCTCAATACTAAGGCTGCTAAAGTTTTACTGTCAAAGGGCTGCATGTTGAACTTCTTCAATAAAAAGGAATACCGGATGGCATTATAAATAGAGTAGGAGATAAGATTGGCGAATGGAGGACCCACAATTCCATATTTTACGGTTAGAAAATAGGTTAGCGGTAGCGTAATGGCGAATAAGATCATCCTTGTTTTAAACTCAAATTTCCAATAGCTCGAGGTACTGATGATTTGCCCGTTCAAACCGGTGCCCATATCTAAAATATAGGTGAGACCGATATAAAAGAAAATCCATTTAGAAGCTACATATTCTTCTTGCAAGTGGAAGGTAAAAATGCCGTCTTCAAAATTTATCCAGATGAGCGAAAACATAGCGCAGGAAAACAGTAGCTGGTTAATGGAGGAGCGATGATAAATCTTATTTATTTTTTTAAAATCCTTGTCCTTCCAGGCTTGCGAAAGTGCTCCCACCGAAGCAGATACCACTGCCCTTTGCGGCGCTTGAATTAGGCTCGCAACGTATTGCCCAAACGTAAATACTGCGGCTGCTCCAACGCCATTGGGAAGTACCGCGGCGATAATCAATGTATCAACAACCGAGGCTAAGCTGAAGACAAGACCACCACCCCAGACAAAGCCAATCAGCGCCTTAATTTTTTTGCGAAATTTTTGGGTTACATTACTTCTTTGTAAGGTGAAGTTCAATTGTTTCCTTCGTCTGAAATAAAAGAGAAGGTAGCTAACAAGAGCTATATAAATAAATGAATAAAGCCCTATAAAGGTGTTGAAGTTTTTAATGAACCCTATCGCAGTCAACAAAATCAGCAGAGTAACAAAAGCCCTGAAAACAACTTCTTTTAAAAAATTGCTGACCACTGCCCTACCTCTTTGCCATGAGTAAGCTTCCAATACCATAAAAATGGTAAAGCCAAAACCAAACGGGAAAAGCCAATAGTAATAATTAAGAAGTTCGGGTGAGTTGCTAAATATTTTGTTGGCAACAATATTTTTGAACCCAAGACCAAAAAGTAGTACAATGAGAAACCCGGCACACGGAAGCAAAAGCGCCCATGTAAGCTGGTCATTTTTGTTCTCGGGAAGATGTGCCTTATAATAGGGGAAAAACTTGTTTAGAAACGCTGGCATTCCAACATTAGCCAGTGAAAACATAACTTGGGCAACTGCAACAAACACCGCGATCAACCCATATTCTTCCTTAGTAAACCCACCTTGCCGGGTTAGCAGGTACGTATTAAGAAACCCAAAAGCAAAGCCAATATAAACAACAAAAGAAGAGATGATACTTTGCCTGCGGATAGTGCTCATTATTTGAACTGGAATTAGTGGGATTTGGTGGATGATACGGGAATAGAACCGACAGAACTTTTGTTATTGACGACCAAGGAACTACACCTTCTTAAAATTGATGTAGAAATTTTTGTCAACTACAAAATTTTTCCCAGTGCCTAATTTTATAACCTGCCATTGAGAAGTTGGGGTTAACCATTCGCCGGTAATTAATTTTAAAGGCATTGAAAAGCCATTTACGGCACTACTCCATCTATACTGGTAGTTCATGCCCGTTTTCTTTAATTCCAGGATTGGAATCGTTGCAGTACGCAAATACTGGTCGTACACTTTGCTAAAATTCTTTCCGCTTTGTTTACTGATATACTCTTCCACCTGTTTTGTATTTACCATTTGATGAAAAAAATCTTTATTTAACCCGCGTAAGATTTGCCGGAATTTTTCATCGTCATTGATGATTTGCCGTATCGTATGTAAAAGGTTAGCACCTTTAAAGTACATATCGCCGCTGCCTTCTTTATGAACATTGTATGGGCCAATGATTGGCCGGTCGTTTAAAATATTGGTGCGAAGCCCTTGTGTATATTCATTGCCAGCCTGCCTGCCATAGTAGAAATCAACAAACAATGTTTCTGCATAATTTGTAAAGGCTTCATGTATCCACATATCGGCCATGTCTTTTGCTGTAATGTTGTTGCCAAACCATTCGTGGCCGGTTTCGTGTACAATAATATAATCCCATTTTAATCCCCACCCGGTTTGCGACAAGTCGCTACCCAAATAGCCATTCTTAAATTCGTTACCATAGGCAACGGCGCTTTGGTGCTCCATTCCCAAATACGGCGCCTGAACCAGTTGATAGCCATCATTGTAAAAAGGGTAGGGGCCAAACCAATGTTCAAATGCCCGCATGGTTGGCTTTACCTGCTCAAACTGTTTCTTTGCCTTATCTACTTCGTAATCCAACACCCAGTAATTTAAATCAAGGGTACCTTTTTCGCCCGCTAAAGTATCGCTCCAGCTGGTATAAGAACCAATGTAGGGAATGATGTTATACGCATTAATGGGCGATTCAACTTCCCAGCGAAATGTTGTCATTTCCTTGTCTGTGGATCTATTTTTTAATCTGCCATTTCCTACAACCGTCATCGTTGCGGGAACAGTTACAGTTAAAGAGGCACCCCCGTCCGGTTCATCACTCCAAATATCTTTACAAGGATACCAAAGTGATGCGCCATCTCCCTCGCAAGCTACACTCATCCAGGGTCTTCCTTGTTTGTCCTTTGTCCAAACCCAGCCACCATCCCATGGAGCATTGGTGGCTTCTTTAGGCTTGCCGTGATAGACAATTGTAAGCGATTGTATGGAGCCTTTTTCGGCTCTGGGAAGTGGAATAAAGTAGTGATTGCCTTCATTATAATAAGGCCTTGCCGGATAATTGATGTACGTTTTTCCATTGTAATAAATGGAATCAATCTCCAATGGTTTTTGCAAATCAAGCTGGAGATAGTCATCATGGCTATCAGCAAGAACAGTATAAGTAATTGTATTTTTCCCCCTGATTGTTTTCGTGCCATAATCAGGTGTAACCGCTATATCGTAACGCGTTACATCCCACCACGAGCGTTGTGGTGTATTGCTTCCAAACAAGGTATCCTGCTTTGTGTGTTTGGGTTGTGCAAAAAGGGTAAGGGGTAACAGGCAATGAGCAATCAACAATGCGTGCAGAACTTTCATAACTATTTTTACGTTTAGTAAAAGCAATAGTTCGCTAATTTAGACGGTTACTGTCAAACTATGATTCTGCGCCTAAAACATTTAACCAAACTCCTGATTCTATCTACAGCGTTTGCATCGTGTTATCGGGGAGAGAAAGAGGAAAAGATGGTCTTTCACTACAACGAAACCACCGGCATTGCTTCTCTTGATCCGGCATTTGCCAAGAACCAATCCATTATGTGGGCAGTACATCAGTTATACAATACGCTGGTGGAAGTTGACAGCGGTCTGCATATTGTTCCCTCGCTGGCCAGGCGCTGGGAAGTATCCGAAGACAAGAAAACGTATCGTTTTTTCTTACGCGGCGATGTATTCTTTCATGATGATGCCTGCTTCAAAAATGGCAAAGGCAGAAGGCTGACTGCAACGGATGTTGTGTATAGTTTCAACCGTATTTTGGATAAAGCGACAGCCAGCCCCGGCTCCTGGATCTTCAACGGGAAAGTGGATAGCGCTGAGGGTTTGAAGGCGATTGACGATACGACTTTTCAATTAAAAATCGTCCGGCCTTATAACCCGATCCTGGGCATTCTTTCTATGCAATACTGTTCTATTATTCCAAAGGAGGCCGTTGAAAGGTATGGAGCCGATTTTCGGCGCCACGCTGTTGGCTCTGGTCCTTTCCAATTTGTGGCCTGGGAAGAAGGTCAGGCAATGGTGCTGAAAAAGAATTCGGGTTATTTTGAAAGAGATGAAGGTGGGAACAAACTGCCTTATTTGGATGGCATCAAAGTTAGTTTTTACGATAGCAAGGCTACTGAATTTTTATTATTTCGCCAGGGTAAGCTGCATTTTATAAATGATATTGACGCCTCGTTCAAGGATGAAGTATTGACAAAAAGAGGAGCATTGCGAACGGGCTGGGAGGGTAAAATACAACTACAAACGCATCCTTACCTGAACATTGAATATTTCGGAATTTTAGTAGACACAACGAATCCAGTTTTACACAATTCCCCACTACGGTTACGGAAAGTTCGCCAGGCAATCAATTATGGTTTTGACAGAAGGAAAATGGTGCTATACCTCCGAAATTCATTAGGAATTCCCGCCGAAGCCGGTTTTGTCCCGGCAGGGCTTCCTTCCTTTGATCCGGTGCAGGTAAAGGGCTATAGTTACAACCCGCTGCTGGCTAAACAACTGATCAAAGAAGCCGGAATCAGCGCCGGCAATTCACCAGCGATAAAGCTTCTTACCATCCCAATCTATTCCGACATTGCCTCCTATATTGCCCGGCAGTTAGAGGAGCTTGGGTTAAACGTACAGGTAGATGTGGTGCAAAAATCGTTACTGCTTGAAATGACTTCTGGTTCTAAGGCATTATTTTTTCGCGGCAGCTGGATTGCCGATTACCCGGATGCTGAAAACTACCTTTCTGTTTTTTATTCCAAAAACCCGGCGCCACCAAACTATACCCGTTACAAAAATGCAGAATTTGATGTTTTATTTGAAAAGGCCATTGCAGAAACAAACGATGCAATACGGTACGAGTTATACAAAAAAGCCGATGCTGTAATGATAAAAGATGCACCGGTGGTGCCGCTTTGGTATGATGTGGCGGTGCATCTGGTGCAGATGGATGTTGCATCATTTCACCCCAATGCTTTAAATCTCTTGGAACTCAGAAGAACTAAAATAAAAGG
>DASQMG010000260.1:0-1915 GCA_035645595.1 Flavisolibacter sp.
GGTTTGCGTGCCGACCTTCCAATTTTTAACAATGATAATTATACGGCCAACGCTAAGGTGGATTCATTACCGTTCCGTGATGGCATCCGCGTTAATACGGGCAATGGCCCAAAGACCTCTGTGTTATGGAGCCCACGTGTAGGTTTTAACTGGGATGTAAAGGGAGATAAAACGATGCAGGTACGTGGTGGTGTAGGTATTTTTGCCGGCGCTCCGCCGTTCGTATATATCTCTAACCAGGCAAGTAATAATGGTGTTGACTTTGGCTCTTACTTTATTCAACCCAATGTAGGCGGCGTTCCTGCTAGCGATCCCCGCTTTATTTTTAATGCAGATGTAGATAGGAACCGTCCTGCAACTGCGACACCAAACGCTTCTTATAATATAGCCTTGACCGATGAGGACTTTAAATTTCCGCAGGTGTTCAGAACCAACCTTGCTTTGGATAAAAAAATCTTCTGGGACATTACGGCTACTTTAGAAGGTATTTATTCTAAAGACATAAATGCAGTTACGCATCAAAACATAGGCCTCTCCCGTTTTGGAACGCCGCTAACCGGGTCTGACAGGAGAATACGTTATACATCACCGCGGATTTATAATGTATCACAGGCGCAACAAACCCTTTCTAACCCGAACATTACTGATGTTATTTTAATGACAAATACGTCGAAAGGATACAGCTATAACATTACAGGGCAGCTACAGCGTAATATTAATAACCTCTACACGATGGTAGCTTATACGTATGGTGAAAGCAAATCGGTAAATGATGGTGGCTCTATTGCACAATCCATCTGGAGAGACCGCCAGGTAAGCGGTGACCCGAATGCCACTGAACTGAGCTATTCAAATTTTAACCAGCCGCACCGCGTAGTGGCTGCTGCTTTTTATCGTAAAGAGTACAAAAAATACTTCGCTACTTCTATAGGCTTAACCTTTGAAGCAGCCAATGGGGGTACTGCCAGTTATGTTTACAGTGGTGATGTGAATGGTGACGGGCAAATTACTAATGATCTGATTTATGTACCACTCAATCAAAATGATATTGTTTTAGAGGGTGTTAATGCGGCTGATACTCGCACCCCTGCAGTTATTTGGGCACAATTGGATGCTTACATAAAGCAAGACCCTTACCTAAGCAAAAGAAGAGGCATGTATGCTGAAAGAAATGGTTTGCTGCTTCCCTTTTACAAGCGGTTAGATTTAAACTTTACGCAGGATTTTATGCTGAAAATTGGTAAGCGTACCAACACGCTTCGCTTAACAGCAGATGTATTTAATTTTGGAAATTTGCTGAACAAGAACTGGGGTACGTTCCGCTCGGCATCAAGACCAGCTTTGCTGAATTATAAATCGCTTGTTGTAGGTGGGGTAAATGCAGGTAAGCCAATTTATAGCTTCCCTTATTTAGATGCCACAAATCAAATTCCATTAGTAAATTCTTTCCAAAATAGTACTGGCCAGGGATCACGTTTCCAGGTGCAGTTTGGTCTCCGGTATTTATTTCAATAATAGCAAGTGGCGGGCAGCAAGTAGCCACCTGGTACAAGAATTATCCTAAAATAAAAACCTCCTGAATCTTCAGGAGGTTTTCTTATTGTAATGAAACGTCTATACTTCAGAGCTAACCGCCACTTGTTACTTGCTACTCACTATGTCTCCCACCATATTCCCGGGCACTACCCACGCATCAAATTCTTCCGGAGTAACATACCCCAACTTCACTGCCATTTCTTTTAAAGTAGTTCCTTCCTTGTGTGCAGTTTGTGCAATTTCTGCAGCTTTGTAATAACCAATTTTTGTGTTAAGCGATGTTACCAGCATCAGCGAATTATCTACATGCCTTTTTATATTAGCTTCAATAGGTTCAATGCCAACAGCACATTTATCATTGAACGATACGCAGGCATCA
>DASQMG010000261.1:0-7321 GCA_035645595.1 Flavisolibacter sp.
TACAGAAAACCTCCGTCAATTATTGCTTGCTTCACCACTTGGCTCAAAAAACGTTTTAGCGCTTGACCCGGGTTACAGAACCGGCTGCAAGGTTGTTTGCCTGGATGCGCATGGAACGTTTCTTTATAACACAACTGTTTATCCGCATCCCCCTCAAAATCAGTGGCAGGAAAGTGAAGCAGAAATAAAACACCTTGTTGCCAAATATGATGTAGAAGCCATTGGAGTTGGCAACGGCACAGCAGGAAGGGAAACGGAATCTTTAGTAAGAAGCATTGACTTCGGGAAACCGGTGAGCATCTTCCAGGTAAACGAGAACGGTGCTTCCATTTACTCTGCGTCCGAGGTAGCCAGGGAAGAATTCCCTGACCAGGATGTAACAGTACGCGGCGCCATCAGCATTGGCAGAAGGTTGCTTGATCCTTTGAGCGAATTGGTGAAGATAGACCCAAAATCAATTGGCGTGGGACAGTACCAGCACGATGTGGCCCAGGCCAAATTAAAAACAGCACTGGATAGAGTAGTGGAAAGCGCTGTGAATTTTGTAGGGGTGGATGTGAACACCGCTTCGAAACATTTGCTGCAATACGTTTCAGGCGTTAGTTCCACGCTGGCTAATAATATCGTGCAATATCGCACGGCTAACGGAGCTTTTGCTTCCCGCGAAGAATTGAAGAAAGTACCATTGATGGGACCGAAATCGTTTGAACAATGCGCCGGTTTTTTGCGTATCGCCAACGCAAAAAATTTATTGGATAATTCGTCAGTGCATCCTGAACGTTATGGGTTAGTAGAGCAGATGGCCAAAGACGTTCAGGCGTCGCTTGAAGATCTGATTTCGAAACCGGAGCTAAGAAAAAATATCCACAAAAAAGCCTATATCAATGAAACAATTGGCGAGTTTACTATTGATGATATCCTAAAGGAACTTGAAAAGCCCGGGCGTGATCCCAGAGCCCCAATTGAAGAATTTCAGTTCGAGGCAGCGATAAAAACTATAGAAGATGTAAAAGCAGGCATGGTGGTTCCCGGGGTAATAACCAACATTACCGCATTCGGGGCTTTTGTAGATATTGGTGTGAAGCAGGATGGATTGGTGCACGTATCGCAGCTAAGCAACAAGTTCGTTTCGGATCCGAAAGAAGTGGTGAAGTTGAATCAGAAAGTTATGGTTACGGTCACCGAGGTTGATGTAGCCAGAAAGCGGATCGCATTAACAATGAAAACCGACCAGAATACAAAGCCCGTTGTACAAAGTCCAAACCCTAGTATAAAACCTGAAACACGAAATACAAGGTTAGATAAAAAGCCAGCTATTAAAAATCAGCAAACCCTAAATTCTTTTCAGAAAGGACTGATGGAGTTGAAAAAGAAATTTGATAGTTAATTACGTAAGTGATTTAAAAACACTTTAAGATGCGTAAGTGATTTACAATGGATGTGTATCTGGATGTCGCTCTACAACATTGAAAGGTGTTTTATGACAGTGACCAGGACCTGGCCATTAATAAATGCTGTACAAAACAAGTTAACTTCATGTAAAGGGATTCATTGCTTTGGCGGCGAATCACCAGAGTTATGAAATTAATTAAGTTGTTTACAGCAATCTTTTGTTCTCTTGCGCTTTGTACAATAGGTCCTGCTACCACTGGCTGTGTAAAGGAATACAGTTATGAACAACAACCCCATGATTCTGGTGCGACTAAAGATTCAGCGCCGGTATCGCTGCCTCTATTGTCGACTTGTGCCCGGTGTGCCAATGCCACTACCATTCCAGATTCTTCTTGGAGCTTTCGCATGAACGGGGCATTGCTTTGTGGCCTGGCTGAGAAAGCGATCATCACCCTAGAGAGAACCAGTTTTACATTCTTTGGACCATCAACCTGTTCGCCGGATTCAGGCTTTGTTGCTTCTGTTTATTTAAGCGAGCCTTTAAACAGGAACAAAACCAATGTATCAGCAGCCAGAGTCAGTTTTTACTATTACGACGGACTAACCCCTTCTTATGTTTTAATGTCCCGGAACTCTGACGCTTTTTCCCTGAGCATTGAAAACTATATGCATCAAACCGGTGAAGCCATCGGTAGTTTCAGTGGAGCTGCTTATACTGAAAATGGTAGTAGAATGATTATAAAGGAAGGAAAATTCAAAATAAGATTTCCCTAAGGTTTGAGGGCTTAATAAATTATCGTGCTACCAATGCTTCTCTTAACCTTACCATCTTCACCAATAACTCTTCTAACAAATCCAGCTTCAACATATTCGCACCATCACTTAATGCACAGGCAGGATCTGGATGCGTTTCAATAAACAATCCATCCACACCTGTAGCAATAGCGGCAGAGGCAATGGTTCCAATCATCAATGGATTACCTCCGGTTACACCGCTTGTTTGGTTGGGTTGTTGGAGGCTATGCGTACAATCCATAATCACAGGCACGTTGTTCTTTTGCATTGCCGGGATATTTCTATAATCCACTACCAAATCCTGATAACCGAAACTGTTGCCACGTTCAGTCAGCATTACTTTATCGTTCCGTACATTCTTGATTTTCTCTACAGCAAACTTCATGGACTCACCGCTAAGAAATTGTCCCTTTTTTACGTTCACTATCTTGCCGGTTTCACCAGCTGCAATCAGCAACTCTGTCTGACGGCACAGGAAGGCGGGTATCTGTAAAACGTCTACATAGTTAGCCGCCATAGCAGCTTCTTTTTCAGAATGTATATCAGTAGTGCAGGGCAGATTAAGATGTTTTGCAGCTTTTTGAAGAATTTGCAAACCTGCTTCGTCACCCATCCCGGTATATGAATTCGCACTGGTTCTGTTTGCTTTTTTGTAAGATGCTTTCAGTACGTAAGGAATACGGTGTTTTTTACAAACACTGAAAACCTTCTCTGCGATTTCAAAAACGATTTCCTCGCTTTCTACCACACAAGGGCCGGCTATTAAAAAGAAGGAATCTTTATTATAATCCTGTCCTGCAAATAAGGTGTCTAAGAAATTATTCATGCTGCAAAAATAAACGACTCCCTGCCAAACAAAGCCGTTGCTGAGCAAACTTGTAACTGCTAACCTATACATTTGCTACCCTATATGACAAAAGAAAAAATATTGGTTATCGGTGCTTCGGGGCAAATAGGGGTGGAACTCACGTTAGCCCTTCGTAAAATTTATGGGGCTGCAAACGTTATTGCCTCCGACCTCCGGGAACAAAACCCACTGCTTGAAGGAACCGGCCCTTATGTAAGCCTCGATGTAATGAACAAAGAAATGTTACATGTGCAGGTAATCAGGCAGGGCGTAACACAGATATATCTACTGGCCGCTATACTTTCCGCAACGGGTGAAAAGAACCCGGCACTTGCGTGGCACCTGAATATGCAGGGCCTGTTGAATGTGCTTGACATTGCCAAAGAGGAAAAACTTACCAAAGTTTATTGGCCAAGCAGCATCGCGGTATTCGGGCCAACATCACCAAAGAAAGACTGCCCGCAAAAAACTATAATAGAACCAACGACTGTTTATGGCATTTCTAAATATGCAGGAGAGTTTTGGTGCAACTATTATTTTATGAAGTATGGTGTTGATGTGCGCAGTCTGCGTTACCCGGGGTTGATCTCTTACAAATCAGCACCCGGTGGGGGCACAACCGATTATGCTATTGAAATATTTCATAATGCGTTAGAGGAAGGCCGCTATAGATCGTTTTTAAAAAGCGACACCTACCTGCCGATGATGTATATGCCAGACGCCATCCGTGCGACTATCGAGTTGATGGAAGCCCCAGCAGAAAAAATCACTATCAGAACTTCTTATAATCTTTCGGCAATCAGTTTTTCGCCAGCAGAAATTAGCGCAGAAATAAAAAAACATATTCCGGATTTTACAATTGAGTATGCTCCTGATTATCGCCAGGCCATCGCTGATAGCTGGCCACAAAGTATAGATGATTCGGTAGCTAACAGGGATTGGGGATGGAAACCGGAGTTTGACTTAGCCGCCATGACAAGGGATATGCTGCAGAATTTGAAGAAGTAGTTTTGAATCAACGGGAATTTAGGTGCAAGACATCATCCATTGTAAAAATTCCTTTCCGCGTCAAAATGAATTCTGCTGCCAAAATAGCGCCTAGAGCAAAACCCTCGCGGTTATGTGCCGTGTGAACAATTTCTATACTATCTATTGGTGATGTATAGGTAACGTAGTGGGTTCCCGGTGCAGGATCAATACGTTCACTTGTAATTGAAAGTTCTTCGTTGTTATGTGATGGAGCATTCACCCATGTTCTTTTTCTATCCATATTCTCAATCACCTGTTCTGCTAACGTAACAGCAGTACCGCTGGGTGCATCTAATTTTTGGGTATGATGGATTTCTCTCAACGATACATCATAAGCAGGCTGCGAAGCCATTAACTTAGCAAGCAGTTTATTTACCTGAAAGAAGATATTGACGCCGACACTAAAATTGCTGGCGTGTAGAAAGGAGCCCTTATTTTGTATGCAATAAAGTTTTACTTCTTCTAGTTTTTCATTCCATCCGGTAGAGCCGCTAATAACAGGCAACCCAAAATCAATACAAGACTTTACATTTCCCAAAGCACTTGCCGGACCCGTAAATTCGATGGCAACATCAGCCTCTGACATGTTTTCCTTAATGAAATCAGCTGTATTATCAATGTTGATTTTTAAAATTATTCGGTGACCTCTTTCTATTGCCACTTTTTCGATCATCTGGCCCATTTTCCCGTAGCCAACTAAAGCTATTTTCATAATGGCACGAATTTAACACACCCCGCAGATAATTACTCTGAATATAAAATTGGCTTGAAGGAAACGATACGTGGTTGTTTGGAAGTGCTTCAATCTCTACTTAAAAGCAAGCACTAAGCTAACACCGGTAGTGCCGGCGATTTGGCTTGGACCCAATTTAAATTTAAAGCTTAGGTCCGGGCTTACATCAAAGGCTTTCAGGTGGCCGTCTACGGTTGCATCTACCACGTTAAGTCCCCAAAAAAGAAGAAAAAATAAAACAGAATAGTCAATGTTTTTTCGGAAATCATCCCTGTAAAAGCGAAGTGTATTAAGGCCCAACGGAAGCAAGTCGGCTTTGATCTTGCCATAGTCCGACGAGTCACGAAAAGGGCCCGGGCGCGGGTTTAGGGGATCTTTTGCCGGAAGCGCTGCCTTGTACTTTGCACTATAGGCAAAACGAATTTCGCGGTAGTTGGTTAAGTTGTAGAAAAACACACCGGCGGTAACGCCCAATGCACCATAAACAATTGGGATCTTCCAGTATTTTTTGTTGTAGGCTTGTCCCCATCCCGGCAAAACCAATGAACGAAAGGTTGCCTTTTTAGGCGAGTGCAAACGCCGCACTGAGTCAACCGCTCTTTGATTCCGAACTGGCCCGGCACTCCCCACTAGGGTGTCAACCGGTACTGGTTTTTTTGTCGTATCCGGTTGCGCTTTACTCTCTGCAAACACTACAACAGAAAAGAAAAAAATTAGCGGGTATCGTGCTTTGCTAATCAATTGTCACGTTCATTAAATCCAATAATTTATTCATTTCTTCAAGAGAGAAGTATTCAAATGTAACGGCCCCGCTGCCATCCTTGCTATGCCGCAGCTTAACTTTCGTTCCAAAGTGTGAGGACAGCTTATCTTCTACTTTTTTATAGGCAGGAGGGAGGGCTTCTACATTTGTTCTTTCTTCTTTCTCCTTGTAAATATTGCGTACAAGAGTTTCTGTTTGACGAACGGAAAGGCCCTTGGTTTTTATTTCGTCAAAAATGTAAAGCTGCTTATCAATCGTATCTACATTAATCAATGCCCTCGCATGTCCCATACTAATCTCACCATTCCTTACGGCAATCTGGATGTCCGGTGGAAGCCGCAACAAGCGAATATAATTGGTGACGGTACTCCGGTCCTTGCCCATACGTTCGGCAACCTGCTCCTGGGTATGACTTAATTCATCCATCATACGCTTATAACTTAACGCAATTTCCATCGCGTTTAAATCTTCACGCTGCAAATTTTCGAGTAAGGCAAGTTCCAATAGTTCATGATCGTTTGCCTGTCTCACAAACGCTGGGATATCCTTTAGCCCTGCCAGCTTTGAGGCCCGCCATCTTCGCTCGCCTGATATAAGCTGGTATTTATTTCCATGAAGTTTTGAAACCGTAATAGGTTGAATTATATCGTGCAGTTTTATAGATTGTGCCAGCTCCTGCATAGCCGTATCATCAAAATCCTTACGAGGTTGTTTGGGATTAGTTTCTATGTTTTCGAGGGGCAAACGCAACACCCCGGTAGCTGCCTCCACGGCCTGCGGTTTAAGCGCTCCTTCGGTGTTTTTAAGATCGTTATTTATGTTTTGTAAAAGGGAGCGGATACCTTTTCCAAGAGCATCTTTATTTTGTTTTGGTGCGGTCATGAAAATTCAAATTTCAAATTTCAGATTTTTTGAAAAACGGCCGGTTTGATAAAATAATTAATTGTAGAAAACGCAAATCTACACTTCTACGGTTCTTTCCTCTTGTGCAATCTTCGTTAAATTATTTTTTTGAAGAATTTCTTTGGCAAGATTGAGATAATTCATTGCCCCCTTACTGTTCGCATCGTACAATATAACCGGTTTACCAAAACTTGGCGCTTCGCTTAGTCTCGAATTCCTGTGGATGATCGTCGCGAACACAAGGTCTTCAAAATGGCGTCGTACCTCTGCAACGACCTGGTTACACAAACGCAACCGTCCATCGTACATCGTCATTAAAATACCTTCAATTAATAAAGTTGTATTCAACCGGCTCTGAACAATTTTAATTGTATTCAGCAATTTCCCTAACCCTTCCAATGCAAAAAATTCACACTGCACCGGAACGATCACCGCATCAGCACCCGTCAATGCATTTACTGTAATCAGACCTAATGACGGAGAACAATCAATAATGATAAATTCATAATCGGCCCGTAGTGGTTCAAGTATGTTTTTTAAAACACCTTCACGGTTAGGGTAGTTGATCATTTCAATTTCAGCACCCACTAAATCTATATGCGAAGGAATAAGATCAAGGTAAGGAATGGCAGTTTTTAAAACCACATCTTTCGCTTCAGCGTTATTCACCATGCAATCGTATAAGCCCTGAGTAACATTTTGCAGATCAAAGCCTACCCCGGTTGTGCTGTTAGCCTGCGGGTCTGCATCTACCAACAAAGTTTTGTACTCCAGCACAGCAAAACTTGCTGCTAGGTTTATAGCCGATGTTGTTTTTCCAACCCCGCCTTTTTGATTGGCAACTCCAATGATTCTGGCC
>DASQMG010000262.1:0-9057 GCA_035645595.1 Flavisolibacter sp.
AAGCAAATAATGAAAGGAGCATAACAAAGTAGAATACAACGCACAACATTAGTGGCGGTTGCACAACTAGTTTCAAAAAGTTAGGCCAGCTAATTTTGACAACTATCTTTTCATTTCAACAAGAAAGTAAAATGGTAAGATAGTTTGTTGTTATGGCGATCAATTAAGCATTGTACTACTAAAAGCCAAAAACAAAGCCCTTCTGCCATCGTTTCAAGGCTTATCACGGCTGGACTTCTTTTTTGTTCTTTATAGTTCAGCCATTTTTTAAGATTGTAAGCAATAGCGGCTCCGATCATAAACTTGTTAGCATTTTTTAGTCCTCTGGTCCATATTCTTCTAATGCCAGGGTAGTTCCTCGTCAAGATCATAACCTAAAAAGAAAAGAATGTCCAGCCGCATATTACTATGGGCAACATCCTTCTGTCACTACTTAGATTTTCCAGGTACCCCACCAGTATGAGCTTAAAAAATACTACCGGGTCAATCGATGCCTGCCCCTCACAGCCATAGTAGTTTTTAGTACCCCTATACAACCATTGCAGATCCAGCTGCTCCTTCAACCTTCGATAAAAATTATCCACTGGTACATGAGCACTTAACTGAAAGGTGGTGAAGAGCCTTTCTGCGTATTGCTTCTTTCACTGCATACTTTAATTTACAATCACAGCATAGGAGAAAACAACTATTTTTATTCACATCAAGTGAGTTGTGCAACAAGCACAGGGGCTTGCCAAAATAGAGGCGGACGAACAACATTGAACACAAGAACATTTTGCCTAGCTTTAAATCATAGATCAACGACAGAATTGCCAAAGCCATTACTTCGGTAAGCAGTTCGACGTTGGCTGCAATAGTGAAAACCTTAATAACATGAGACTACCGGCAATACATGGTTACATTGACCGACGGATTTTGGTCAACTTCAAGGCTGATCCAGGTGTTGTTCGGAAAATCGTTCCTGAACCATTTAGACCCAAAGTTTACAAAGACAAAGCCATAGTCGGCATTTGCCTCATCCGACTTAAAAACATCAAACTTAAAGGACTTCCCGACTTTTTGGGTATTTCATCTGAAAACGGAGCACACCGCATTGCTGTTGAGTGGGACGAAGAAGGCAAGACAAGGGAAGGCGTTTACATTCCAAGGCGTGACACATCTTTAAAACTGAACACAATTTTAGGCGGACGGATATTTCCAGGTAAACATTATTTAGCCAAGTTCAATGTGAAAGAAGCTAATGGAAACTATCACATTGACTTTACAAGTTCTGACGATACCAGCATTTCCATAGACGCTAAAGAGACAGAAAACTTCCCTTCAAACTCCATATTTGAGACATTGGAGAATGTATCGGACTTTTTTGAAAAAGGTGCCGTTGGTTATTCACCAAACCGTAACAAGTATGAAGGACTGAAATTACAGGCTTACACTTGGCAAGTACGACCGCTTGAAGTGCAGAATGTTCATTCCAGCTTTTATGCGAATGAAGAAGTATTCTCTAAAGGCTCTATTCAGTTTGACAATGCGCTTCTTATGACGAGAGTGGAACACGAGTGGAAGAGCATGAAAGACAAACCACATGCAGCCGACAGCAATTTTGCAAAAGTTGGGCTGAAGTAATAAATTTAGACTTCAAATATCTATTTGGCTTTTGTGCATAAATTAAGCAAACGAAAAAAAATGCCCAACCTTCCTTTAGTTTTACTTTGGTAATTTATCAAGCTATTTCTCTTTTAAGATTAAGTATTAATTTCTAGTGTCAACAATAATTACACAATCCAGGCTGCTTGGGCGAATTAGCCAACCTTAAGGGTTAAGAAGACCCATTTTGCGATTCAATCCCTTGCATTTTATTGAACCGTGCTACAAATTTTGTACGGAGAAGTCTACTTTCCAACTCAAATCGTTCTGTTTTTGAGCAAACCTGACAAAGATTATACAGGCGCAGAGTTTGTATTGACAAAGCAAGTGCCAAGAGCTCAATCCAAAGCTCTGGTACTTAAGCCAAAGAAAGGAGATATGCTGATCTTTACAACCAATTTTAAACCTGAAAAAGGATCTAAACGTTTCTATCGGGCAAATATGAAGCAGGGAGTTAGCGAAGTGCACAGCGGAGAACGCTACACCCTAGGAATTATTTTTCACGACCCAGAGAGTTAGCGTTGATACATCACATTCAAATATCTGATTCTGATCTGCACCATTAAATCAAGCAGCAAGAAGTTCGTTATGGCGGCAATTTGAAATTGAAAATCTATGGAAGATTATCGTGTGTTTCAGCAAAAAAATGAAAACAGAAAGCCGAGTGTTTTTTACTTCAGAAAGTTAAGCTATTAAAAATGGTTTTCGTCCTTATGGACATTTTATGAAAGAAAAATTATCAAAAGTGGAAGCATGGCTTTATTAAAAAAGATATTGAACGAGGTAAAAAACTTGCTACCGAAAAGAAGGGACAGTTATCTACTATGGAAAGTTGTTTTGTCCATTACAACCGTAAGATAATTTTTCTTAAAAGTTGGCCAATAAGATTGAATGGCGAAATGGCAAGGCGAAAATCTATGGAAGGAAGATTATTACTAAGAGAAAAGTAGCGTGGAATGGAGAAAACGCTTATGAATACACATACGCTGACACTGCCAAATATGCTTTGTTGTTGACAATGGAATTATTAGAACTCAAAAAATTGTAGAAAAAGAAACAGGTGAAACTTTTAATTCCTGCTTACTTAATCTATATCATAACGGTGATGAAGGCGTAGCGTGGCAAAGTGATAAAGAAACTGATTTAAAAAAGACGGCTCAATAGGTTCGCTAAGTTTCGTAGCAAAGCGAAAATTTGCTTTCAAACACAAAACAACCAAATAAAAAAGCCTTCGTACTAAAACAAAGGCAGTATTTTTTGTATCAGATGTTGCACTTACTTCAATGTGACATTGAATGCTTTTGCCATCACAATCTGGTTGAAGTATTCTGTATACTCGGTAATCTTTCCGTCCTGAAGTTTGAAAGTGCCTAAGTAATCATTTTCGTATTTTCCACCAGCTCTTATTTCTATCTCACCCCGGAACTTAACAAAGAAAAAGTTAGGGTCGTCTGTAGCAAAAATTTGTCTTGGAAACTTCATTTGACCAAAGTTTGCCGTAAGTCCACTATATTGCTTATAGATACCTTCTGCACCATCAAAACTTTTAGGAAAACCTTCAAGAGAATAAGGATTTAATTGCATGCCATCTGGAGCAAATACTTCTTTTAGCATTTCAAACTTTTGTGTTTCAAGAGCAACAAAGAAGTTATCTACTACTTTCCTGTTCTGCTCAAATAGTTCTGTAGCCATTTGTTTTGATTTTTGAGGTTTTAAATCAGATATGTTTTGACTTGAGCAACTTACTACGGATAGTGTAAGGATTGCAATTGCTATTAAATTTTTCATTGTATGTGTTGTAACTTTTTAGTTGGTAAAATCATAGGATAATTAGTTCAGATAGTAGTTATACCATTTCATAGCTTCGCCTGCTGCGTTTGTTGTATAAGGCTCCCCATCGTAGAAGTCAAATTGAATTGCTTTGTCTACCCAAACGATGTTCTTACTTCCTTTGAGATTGTTATAGAACATTTCTGCCCCTTGTGGTACGGCGGCTGTCTTGCTGTGAACTATTAGAACCGGAATATTGATTTGGGAAGCAAATTGAATTGGGTCGTACTCTAGCCAACCCTGCCATGCCATTACCGCAAATTGGTTTCCCCATTCTTTGATTGCACCACGCTTATTGCTTAGGTAATATTCAAACTCACCAAACATGGCAGCACTGCTATCTGTTGTGCTTATTGCAGGTACATATTGTACTTTGCCTGTTTCTGCAAATTGCTTTTTTGCTTTTTTGCTTAATTCAATTTTATGGCTTACTCCTTCCGCACCGCCATAGATTTCTTTTACTATGTTTTGATTGTGCAGCCAAGGAGCAACAAGGGTCAGTGCTTTGATTTCAGCGCCTTTTGCAACTGCTTCTATCATGTAACCGGATGATGCACAAATTGCCAAACCACCAATTTCATCTTTTTCAACAAAGGGCAAAGTTTTTAGGTAACTCACCGCATTAATAATATCCTGTGCTTTCATTTGGGGCACTTCATAGTTTCTTGGTTCCCCTTCGCTTTCACCATAGTTACGAAAGTCAAAAGTCAAAGCCACTACTCCTTGTGCTGCCAACTTAGCTGCATATAAGTTTGGCATTTGTTCTTTTACAGTGGTCCATGAGCCGGTAACGATAACTGCTTTGAATTTTTTAATATTGTTGAAATTAGAAGGCAGATGTAACAAACCTTTTACTATTAAGCCTTCACTTTTGAACTCAATAGACTTTGTTGACCCTTCATTTGCTTTCACTCTTTGTTGGGCAATATTCGGAAGTTCAAGGTTGCCACTAATGCTTGTTTTATTGAATTGCATTGAAGTTACCAGCCACCTATTACCTGATTTAATTAAATTAAATAAGTAATTGCCATCTACTACCCATTGTTCTTTTTTGTTGTTGAGAGTAATGTAATGCAATGCATGTCCTTCGTTAGTAACAGTTGCTTTGTTACCATCCACAGTTACTTTGAAAGCTGAAAGGTTGTGTTGTGTTACATCAAAACCTGGTAATATGGTTTTCCATGCGGTAGTTATTTCTCTTGGGGACATTTTAGAAGGTTCACCACCAACCATTGAGGTGTAATCGAGAACAACTTGTTCTGCAAAGCTGTTTTCTACTTTAGACCAATTTCTTTCGTCTGAACCGTTGAAGATTGCAGATACTGTGCTTATGATGTTTTGTGTTTCCATTGTTTTTATGCTTTTAGTTTTAAAAATGCTTTGAGTGTAAGCTGGAATACTCGCTACAAGTACCATCAGCAGGGAAAAATAAGATTTCACGATATGATAATTTTTGATGTTTAATTTAGCATATGGAAGATCGGCAAGAGTGATCAAGCCATTTGCATATTCAAAGGTGTACCATGCTCTCCAGCCGTTAGAGCCACGAGGAGCCCAATGAACTAATAGTCTTACTCTGTTATTTGCTTCCTGACGAATTTCGATCACCTGAAGCCTGCCGCCCATTACTTCATTGTTTGCCCATGTCCGGATGGCTGCACGACCTTCTATTTTTCTGGTTACAACTACAACAACACCATTGATTGAAAAAGCACCTGCTACACTATCGAGGTTGTTATTATTAACGCCGTTAATGTAGTTTCTGGCAACTTGTGGAACTTGACTTAATAAAGCGACGTTAGAACCGGAACTGCTACTATTAGCAGATGCTGTTAGCTCATCAGTATTTTTTGAGCAAGAGCAAAATGTGGTAAGAACCACTACTATTAGAAAGGTGTTAAATGCTTTTTTCATGACGCTGATTTTTTGTTTTGTCTTACTGATTGACAATACAAAGTTGCATCAGCAAAGAGGGGGTACAATAACAGCTATCAAAGCAGGTATAACAAATTTCAAAGGGAGTGCATTTCCCGAAACTGTTGCGGGGTTACGCCGCTGATTTTACGAAAAAAAGTATTGAAGTGAGTTGGCTCGTTGAAGTGCATTCGATAAGCAATTTCCTTAACAGATAAGGTCGTTTGGCGTAGCAGTGACTTAGAACTGTTGAGTAAATGCTGCTGGATAATCTTTGAAGCAGTTTTACCGGATATACGTTTTACAACAGCGTTTAAGTGATTGGGATGAACATTCAACTTTTCGGCATAGAAAGATGGGTGCCTTACTTCTGCTTCTGCATCTTCATTACAAAACATTGTTTCCACCAGGCTCTGAAAACGAGACACTAAAAGAATATCTGCCGTTCTGTTTTCCTGTATGTTTTCTTTATCAAGCTCCAGTTTTATAAAATATCGCTTGGTTAGGTGAAGGAGTAATTGGGTGTATGTTTGAATGAACAGGAATTTATCAGAGTTGGAACCATGATACTCTTTAAAAATATTGGTAAATAAACTGTCGGCAAACACTCTGTCTTCTTCGGGAAGGTCAAAGGGTATGTATTTGTCAAGACGGAAAAAAGGGTAGTCAATAATGAAGTTTTGCCATCCGGTATTTGAGGCAATAAAATCTCTATCAAAAATGATATAATATCCCTGCCAATCAGGAAGAATGTCCCAGGTAACAACCTGATATGGGGAATTGAAAAAGATTTGAGACTGCAATGGTATACCCATCACTTCTTTGTTACTGCCACTATGCCGCAAAGCCAATGCATAGAACTCATGCCGGAAAGGCGGCTGTTTTGCATTAACAGTTTTCATGTTGTCTTCAAACTTTCTTATGTCGAAGAAAGCATGTCGGGGCGGAGAGATGTTTATCTCTTTGCAGTAATCAGCTATAGTGGTAACTGTTTTCATGAAAACAGTTACAAAATAAGGTGTTCTTCTCAAAAATATGACACCTGCCACGCATGTAAAAAAAGCCTGAATGCTTAGAAAAGTGAAACCTAAGCTGCATTTTGTTGTGTAGCTGGTGATGTTTTTTGCTTTGCATTTAAGATGCTTATTATAAAGCAAACGGAAAACAATGCGGTTGCGATTTTTTTCATGGTTGTATTGTTTAGTTGTCAATGATTGTTTTGTTTTGTAAGTATGCCTAAAGCCAAAAGCATGTTGCTTTCATCTACCACATCCCAATGCTCTGCAAACTTCCCGTTAGCTATACGCATCACTTCTGATGTGCGGACATGTATGGTGTTGCCAGTGGCAGGTTGGCCCTAAAAGGCTTTTGGTGAGTCCCCTTCCAGTTAAGGATGGCAAATACCTTATTGTCTTCTGCTCCTATGTATTCTATGCTGACGTTGTAATCGGGGAAGGCCACAAAGTAATCTTTGAAAAAAGTCTTCATACCTTCTACATGAGAAAGACCTTGTGCTTTGGCCATAGCAGCTACTGTCTCATTATGTTGTGTATAACTACTGGTATAATTACGGTCAGCAGATGATAGATCTTTCCTGTTAAAAAATCATCCAGGGCTTTTGAAAAAACGCTTTATTCTTTTCCTGAACTGTCATGTTATTTTGTTTAGATGTGCAGGCGGTTAGAAGAACGGATAGAAAAATTGAACAGAATGCGGTCTTCATCGTAAGGCGATTTTAGGTTCAACTGCCGTTGTACGCTTAAAAAAATACAATAGTGACGTGACTACAACTATATGCATAACATTCAGTGCGATGCCCATTCCTAATGGAATGTCCTTTATCGCCATAAATGGATTAGCAAAGGACATGAGCAGAAGAACAATAGCAAGAATGGAAAAGTACCGGTAACCATTCTTTGTGTAACGGCAAAACAAGTAAAAGACAAACCCTGCTAAAAGAGAGGGTACAAAAGAGGAAATAATAACAGGCATTAAAGTGAGCGGCTGATTTTCCTGTACATATACATTGTCTGAAATAACACCTGTTGCATGAAAAATAAAATAAAGAATGCTGTTGATTAACGCGGAAACGCCACCAGCTAAAGCGGCTGCCATGATGATCGTTTTAAATGGAGGTTTCATTGTTTTTATTTATTGGTTGAAGAATCATTTTGCTGCCATTGCTCCATTAGTTTAAAAAAGCCTTCATCCACTTTTAAGGAGCGGCTTTTGAATTTCCAGCCTTTGTCCGTTTTTATCACTCTGCTTTTGTCGTAACGGCCCGTGGCAACAATCTGCGGGATATCTGCTACTCGGATCACCAGCATATCATGGGTTACATACACTTCCCAATCGTTGATGGGTTCGATGAGCACATTAGTAGCCTGATGCCGGTTGCCAACTGCACTACCGCCGGGACCTACGTGATGCTTTTCAAATTCATAGAGTTCCCGCCATGTATTCATTACGCCAAAGGCACCGCTATCATAGCCCCCAAATTCTTCTGGTGCTACCCAGCAATCCATAAAGGCATCTGCATCGGCATTGTCTGTAGTGATAGTGTAGCGGGAAACGAGGTTGTGTATTTCCCAAAAATCTGTTGCCGTAATTGTCATCATATAATTAAGGTTTAGTTTAATCTATAACTGTTATAACCATAACCGAATAAATAAAAAAATTTACTCCCTCATCTTTTTTAAAAGCTTAAGCAATGTTTCTTTTTCAGCACTTGTGAGGGGGTGCATGGTTTCTTCATTCGACTGCTGGGCAAGTGATTGACACTTTTCTTTCAGCTTTTTGGCTTTTTGCGTCATATAGATTTTATAATTCCTCCTATCTGCTGTGTCATCTACCCGAACTACGTAATCAGTTTTCTCTAAAGCGTCTATATAAGTAGAAATGTTTGGCTTTGCTACGCCTGACCGGTCGCTGATTTCCTGCTGGCTCAAACCATCCTCCTCCCAAAGGCGGCTAAGCACAATCCAGCCTGAATGCCCTATATCAATGCCTTCTGACTGCATCAACTGCATGAAACGTGCTGCTGTTTTCTTTGCCAACGTTCCCAAAAGAAACCCGGCTGAGTCATTTACCCGAAACATGGTATAAAAATAAAGAAGTTATATATATAACCAAAATTGTTTTATTTTTATTAGACTCAACACCGGAATAGAAGAGAGTAAAATAATCAGGAAACAATTAGGCTATGAAAGATCATTTAACTATAGAACTGCTGGGTGACGGTAAGCTACCTATAGCAGCTGGTCAAACTATTCTGGATGCTGCTCTTGCCGCGACGGGCATTGTGCCGGGTAATCTTCTTAGTCATACCTGCCCTTTTTACCCGGGCGCCTTGCAGGTTGCGGGAGTCTGGTGCCCGGGACTGGAATCGAACTTAAAGTATAAAAGAATGCGCAACGTCTATCAATCAACTTGGGGCAAGAGCTCCAGAGTAATCTTAGTTAGTTTCTAAAACTATTACCCAAATAGACCTAACCGGTACGAAACGAAAAAGTCGAACCTCAAATAATAATAAACCTTCACGTCTAAATTACTTATAGTCAGTTAAAAAGCTGTGTAAGTATTATTAAATCTTGTAATAATTGGTTCGACTCTTGCCCGGTAAGCTCCACGTGATTCGTAGAAATACTAAGTGTTAGTTCTTACGTTTAT
>DASQMG010000263.1:0-11790 GCA_035645595.1 Flavisolibacter sp.
TGTTGCGGCAATTCTTCAATAACCACAACGGGGACATTGTAACCATAGTTGTTGCGCAGTTCTATTACTACTTTGTTTTCATCACCATTGCTAAACCTTTCAGGTAACAGACGCCTGGCCGAAATTCCCCTTTTCTGGTAAAGTAAAAGGGCATCAACAAACACCAATAGCAATAACGCAAGCAATAAAAAAAAGGCTACCGTATGCAACGCCGGCAAAAAAAATGACAAAACAAAAATGGCCGCTATCCCGTAGCCTGCGTAATAGACTTTTCTATCGAGGTAAAAAGAAGTGGTGTCCCAAAAATAAAGCAGGCGTCTAAACATTATCTTGGTATATCCAACGATTGAATAATTTGTTTGATCACATTATCCTCTTTAACCCCTTCCATTTCTTTGTCAGGTGAAAGAATGATTCGGTGGCGCAGAACCGGCGGCACTACTTCCAGTATGTCTTCCGGTGTTACAAAGTCCCGGCCGTTAATGGCTGCTACCGCTTTTGAGGCATTCATGATTGCCAGTGATGCCCGGGGTGAACCACCAAGATGAATGGATTTGTGATTACGTGTCTGATGCGTTAGTTTGGCAATAAAAGTTAATAACCTTTGGTCAATAACAATATCTTTTACAATTTTTCTTATGCGTACAATAGTGTCACCGTGCAGTACAGATTGTATTGCACTCACGGCATCAGTGTTTGCCATACGGTGAAACTGGCTTAGTATTTCCAGCTCCTCCATTTCAGTCGGGTACGGCACTATTATTTTAAATAAAAACCTATCCAGCTGCGCTTCGGGGAGGCGATAAGTTCCCTCCTGCTCTATCGGATTCTGTGTAGCTAATACCATAAAGGGCGCCTGCATCGGGTAGGTTTTGCCATCTACCGTTATTTGCTTTTCTTCCATTACTTCAAACAGGGCGGCTTGTGTTTTGGCAGGTGCACGGTTTATTTCATCTATCAAAACAATGTTACCGAAGATGGGGCCCCGCTTAAAATCGAAGCTTCCTTCTTTTGGATTGAACACAGGTGTACCTATAACGTCGGAAGGCATTAAGTCCGGTGTAAATTGTATCCGGGAAAAGCCAACGGCCAACGAACGGGCTACCAACTTTGCTGTTAGTGTTTTTGCCACACCGGGCACCCCTTCTATCAATACATGACCATCGGCCAGCAAGGCGGTTATAATCAGTTTGACCATTTCGTCCTGTCCTACTATAACTTTCTTTATCTGCCGACGTATGTTCTCTACTGCCTCGTTTAACTGTGTCAGATCAGTGCGTTGCTCAAAAACTTGTTCTTCCATTTTATGTATTTTGATAAAAGAGGTTCAACTGGTTATGAAAATGAAAAAGCTGGCTATCGCTGAGGGTGGATTGTACTTTTACAGCCTCTATTGACGCAATAATTTTTCTTATCTCTTCTTCGGCATAGCCGCTCTTAAAATGGAGCATTTTACTAAAGTCATCATTTAGCGTATGGGTTGGTAATTTATACGTTGATCGAACATGCTCCAAAAAATACGAGGCCATTTTAGTAGCAAGGTTTTTATGGTCTTTTCTATCGTAATAAAGACGGCCCAGGGTTTTTACAAAATCAAGTGAATCATTCGTCGGCTTTTGGTGTACTGGTATCAAGCGTTGTCTTCTCCTCATCCCAAGTAACACAAAAAGCACTAACGTAAAGGCCGCCACCAGTAAAGCCCACTTAAAAGATGCGTAACTTAATAATGCGCCCAGCCAATTTGGGTTCTCCTTATCAGGATTGTATGGTTTCCGCAAATAATATTCATTCCACAGAATAGTGCTGACGTTTTTAGGTAGTACAGAAAATGCTTTTTGATAGTACTGCACATTAGATTTATGAAGAACAAAATAATTACTGAAGGCCAATGGCGATGCATGAATAAAAACACTTCCCTGGCCTTTATTTAACTGGATAAAATTCGGAAAACCAGCCCAGTTGGTGCCGAGTATAAAGCTGTGCGAAGTATCAATTGCAAAAAAAGAACCTTCGTATTTTTTTCCCGGGTAGGTGTAATAAGAAACCGTGTTATAGGCCGGCTGCTCCAACCTTATTTTCAAACTATCAGTTGATGGAGAATTATAATCGGAACGTAAGTTTATTCCAAAATAATTGGAAAGGTCATCGGAGGCAGAACGAGCTATAATAAAAACGTAGTTGCCTTTGGAGACAAAATCGGAAAGGCTTTTCAGTTCTTCATTGTCTGCATCCAAATAATCTGCTATCAGTATCACCGCCTGATTTGGGCTATCCATATTTATACTGTCCCAGTCACCGGGTGCCATTGCATCATATTGTGGTACTGCATACGGAAACAGCGATGATAAGAGCTCCCGGGCTGCGCTTGTGCCATACGGAATTTTATCTTGTTGTCTCAGTGTAATACGTTCATCCATCCGGCGCAAGGGCTTTGTAGTATTGGAAGCCACGATAACAGCAAGCAACATCAGTAGAACAACGCCAATAATATATGGAAACAGTTTCTTCATGATGGCAAACTGTTTCTAAAGCTGGTGAAATCTTGTTGCATAACGGCATAATCTTGTTGAGAAACGGGGAAGCCGCCATACCAGGTATACTCAAAACTTCGGGTAAGCTTAAAAAAGCCTTGGTAGTACCGGCCACCCCGCAAACCGTATAAATAATCGCTGTTAGTTTTTTCGTGGCTATAAATAATAAGGTTTCTTTGGGAGAGCTCTTTTAAAGTACGCAGGTACCATAGGCGCACGGCGAGGCGATAGTTAGCGGTATCCAGTGCTTTGCTGATCTCTCTTTCATATTCCAAAACAAAAATGTCTTCGGTGATCCCGCTTTCATCTTCCGCAAAAATTTTTTCAGGTGTTTTTCTAAAGAGTTGAAAATTGCTTGAAGCGAGGTACCAGATTACAATCGCAATAAAGCTTATAACAATCAGTATCCACAACAAATTGGTAAACCAACCTGCATTAAACAGGCTTTTACCCGGTTGCTCTATCTCTTCTTTTTTTTTCAGGCGTTCGATGTTGGCGTACCAGTAGGCGTCATCTTTTTTTAAACTGTCTAATTTTTTTTGAGGTACTTTTTTTTCTTCTATAACCGGCGCCTGCCGGATGGGTGAAAATGCAGGATCATGTAAATTTTTTTCCTGCGAAACCATAAGGCTGTCGTAAACCGGTACTTTATCGCTTTGTGCCAATACAGCAACACCAGTCAATAACAGGAAAACAAAAAAAGTATAACGGAGCGCTTTATACATGTTCTGCCCTTTGTACTCTTTTAAGTTTAATGGGATAAATAATAAAATAATAAATGATAATACCTGCCGAAGAAAAAAGTATAAATAGGTTTAACACCAAAGGCATTTTATAATAGCGGGTAACAAAGCCTTCATAAAAAGCCGCCAGCATCAGCACCGGAATAAGGCCTACTACTATTTTTACGCCATCCTTTACTCCTTCTTTAAAAGCATCTACCCGGCTTTGTGTCCCCGGAAAAAGATAGCTTGTTCCCATTACGGCACCCGCGCCGCAGGCCATCACTATTGCTGTCAACTCAAGCAGGCCATGAATCATTACCGCCAGCACAAAACCACCTCCATACCCTTTCGCAAAAAACATGTAATTAAAAACCCCTACGCGCATAGCTTCTTTGCCTAACGACTGAAGTGAAAAAATGCCGAGGAAAATTCCCTTACCAAAGTACATGAACGAAACAATAATGTTATTGATCATGATTCCTATCCACATAAAAAAAGAGTTACCGCCAGCATAAATGCCAAATGGGTTCCCTTCAGCAATATTTTTTTCTGTTTCATCTACATACCTGTTGCCAAATACTTCACGTATGAAAGTTGGGTCTTGTTTAGCAGTAAAAAAGCCTACCGTGTAAAAAAGGGCGAAAATGAAAAAAGAGAACAACATTATACGCCGATGTTTATACACTGTTGTGGGTACATCATACTGCCAAAAGCGCAGCAAACGATTGTTCTCCTCCTTGCGGTTCTGATAGATGCCTAAATAAATTTTAGAAGCCAATACATTAATGTATTTAGTAACGCGGCTGGCAGGATAGAAGGTTTTGGCATAGCTTAGATCATCTACTAACTGCACAAAATCCCTGGCTGTTTCATCTGCATCGGTACTCAGGCCCTGCTGTATTTTTTCCCAGCGGGCTTTATTCTTTTTTATGAAAAGGCCTTCTCTCAGGTGTAAATTTTAGTTTCTCAAAATACGATGTAGGTTTGAAAATGCAACAGAAAGATTTGGAGCGGTTTTGACGTAACTCCATAACGAAAAATTATATTTGGCTCATGAGCACTGTACGCATTGCCACCAACTTTAATATAGAAATTGAATTTATGGCGCCGCCGTTCTACCGCCGGGCTGCAGCCTGGATGCTTGATATGGTAGTGCTCATTTTTTACGCAATCATCGCCATAAAAGTTTTAGATGGGGTTACGGGTGCTTTAAGCCCCAGGGAAGGTAACGGGGTTACCGTATGGGCTGTTTCACTTTTACTGATGCTGCCGTTTCTTTTGTATCATGTAGTGTTGGAAGCCACCATGAACGGGCAAAGTATCGGTAAAAAGATCATGGGCATAAAAGTAGTTTCCGAAAACGGCGGCAGACCCTCCATCAGCCAGTTACTTATCCGGTGGTTCATTCGCACCTCCGATTATTCCCTCCTAATAATAATTATCTTGCTCCCTTATGCCAGTGTTTTAGGGCCACAAATCTATTGGGGCATAGCCGGTGCATTTTTACTACTGATTGCAGACCTGGTTTTAGTTAACACCCGCAGGCAACAACGGCTCGGGGATATACTGGGGCACACGGTGCTGATAAATACACGGCAAAAAGAAAAACTAACAGATACTATTTTTTTAGAAGTTACTGATACCTACGTTCCGCAGTTCCCGCAAATAATGCAGCTGAGCGATAGGGACATAAATGCGCTAAAAGGCATTATTGACACTGTTAAAAAACACAAAGATTACAACATGGCTTACGCTGCGTCTGAAAAGATAAAAGCTCATTTAAAAATAGATACCAGTTTAGAGCCGAAAGATTTTTTGGAAGTGTTGTTAAAGGATTACAATTATCTTTCTACAAATTAATGAGCGATAAATAAATTACCTATTGCTCTTTGCGTATACTGTCCTAGTAAGCCCGAGCAAACAAAACCCGTTGTGCAGACGGCTTGCCGGTTAATATACAAGTCCCTTCTTCCAGCACATTATTTAATGGAATACAGCGAATGGTAGCTTTTGTTTTTTCCTTGATAGCTTCTTCCGTTTCTGCAGTACCATCCCAGTGGGCAGAAACAAAACCGGTTTTTTCATCCAGCACCTTTTCGAAATCTTCCCAGCTATCAACTTCAGTAGTCAGGTTTTCCCTGAAAGCGAGAGCACGGTTGTATAAATTAGTTTGAATCTCCTCCAACAACCTTTTTATGTGATCTGCCAAGTCCTCCAAAGGCACAGAAGCTTTTTCTTTGGTGTCACGCCGTGCTATTTCAGCCACGCCATTCTGTATATCTCTTGCACCAATGGCCACCCGTACAGGTACTCCTTTTAATTCATACTCAGCAAACTTCCACCCCGGACGATTATTATCACTATCATCATACTTTACACTAATGCCGCTCGCTTTTAAGTCCTGCATCAATGCTACTACCTTTTGATCTACCTCCGCCTTCTGTTCATCGCCTTTGTAGATGGGAACAATTACAACTTGTATTGGTGCAATTCGTGGCGGAAGCACAAGGCCACTATCATCGCTATGCGCCATTACTAATGCACCAATTAATCGTGTACTAACGCCCCATGAAGTTGCCCATACATATTCCTGTTTATTTTCTTTACTCAGATACTTTACTTCAAATGCCTTTGCAAAATTTTGCCCGAGAAAGTGAGACGTTCCCGCCTGTAAGGCTTTTCCATCCTGCATCATAGCCTCTATGCAATAGGTATCTTCTGCGCCGGCAAACCGCTCTGCCGGTGTTTTTACGCCGCGTACCACGGGTAAGGCCATGTATTGTTCAGCAAAGGTGGCGTACACTTCAAGCATCTTTTCCGTTTCCTCAACAGCCTCCTCCTTTGTAGCGTGGGCGGTATGGCCTTCCTGCCATAAAAATTCTGCAGTTCGTAAAAATAAACGGGTACGCATCTCCCAACGGACCACATTGGCCCATTGATTAATTAAAAGCGGTAAATCACGGTACGATTTAATCCAGTCTTTGTAAGTATTCCAAATGATCGCTTCCGATGTTGGACGAACAACCAGTTCTTCTTCCAGTTTTGCTTCCGGATCAACCATTAATTTCCCTGGTTTGGAAGGATCATTTTTCAGCCGGTAATGTGTAACCACAGCGCACTCTTTCGCAAAGCCTTCTGCATTTTTTTCTTCGGCTTCAAACAGGCTTTTGGGAACGAATAACGGGAAATAAGCATTTTGATGACCCGTATCCTTAAACATCTTGTCCAGCACATCCCGCATGTTTTCCCAAAGGGCAAAACCATATGGCTTTATTACCATGCAGCCCCGTACGGCCGAGTAGTCAGCCAGCCCGCTTTTTAGCACTAAGTCGTTGTACCACTCCGAATAGTTTTCTGCGCGGGACGTCAGTTCTTTGCTCATTTTTTAGTTGTAGTTTGTGGTTCGTAGTTTGTAGCTGTTTCCTTTACTAATTGTGATTTATACTTTGCGGAAACTTGAAATTATAATTACGAATTGTTGAATTTGAATTGTCTTTTGTTTAACAGCAAAATGAATGAAATTTACTCTGTGATGGCAAAAATAACAGTAACCTCTAAATCATCAGCCATGAAATCTTATTTACCACTCTTTTCTTTCGTCCTTGTTTTTGCAAGTTGCAGCACCTCTTATAAAAGCGGGCAAACTCCCGACGACGTTTACTTTTCCCCGGAGCGCCAGCGTGATGAATATGCCCGTGTAGAGAAAAGGGATGACCGTCAGTACACAAATACTGATTATCTGAATAATGAAGCCGCAAGGGAAGATCGCTACCTGCGCATGAAGACAAATTACCGCCGGTATTCTGTTTTGGATAATGACGATTATTATAGCTATAGCGGAAGCAATTACTACCGTTATAACGATTACTATCGTAACAATAATTATAATTGCTACAACACAAACTGGAATTCGAAATGGGGCTCTTACAATCCCTATTATTATAATCCTTATTATAGAAACCCTTATTATTCAGGTTATGTAGCGGGCAATGTAAGACCGGTTTATAACAAGCCACGCGGCAGTAATATGAATATCTATAACGGCAATAATGATCCCAATACTTACAACACTCCAGCTAAAAGCAGGTCCTCTAACAATTCTTCTAACAACAACAACTATAATGGCAGCGGAAAGAATGCAGGCGGATTTATGAGAGATGTCTTCGGAGGCTCAAGTAGCAATAGCAGTAACAATTCCAGCTCTAATTCGTCTAACTCCAGTTCATCCTCAAAACCAAGCAGCAGCAGCAGTTCTTCAAGCAGCGGTACAACAACTGCGCCTGCAAGAAAATTTTAAGAATTATTGAAAAGGTTTTATTCGTTACTGATGCATGAAATTGCATCAACAGATATCCTGCTGCCCAAAATAATAACTATTAACTCATTATATGAAAAAACTATTACTGTTAACCTTGTCTTGTTTTACCATTAATTTTTTAATGGCACAGGAACCGTCGGATGCTTTACGCAATGCCTGGAATGTACAAAGTGGTACAGCAAGGGTACAGGCTATTGGTGGCGCTATGGGTTCTTTGGGCGGAGATATTACAGCGACTTTTGTAAACCCTGCGGGGCTTGGTTTTTATCGCACAGGCGATGTTGTTTTTAGCCCTACCTACAGCTTTGGTAAAACCGGTGCTACTTATTTAGGGCGTAAGGAAAAAACTGAAACCAATAAATTTGCCATTGGGACTTCCGGTGTTGTATGGGGCAGTAATGAGTATAATAAAAAGCGCAGTTCGGCAATAAGTTTGGCTGTTAACCAGGTTGCGGATTTTAAAAGCAACATTTTATACCGGGGACAAAACAACAGCAGTTCTTACTCGCAAAAATTTTTGGAGGAGCTACGGAATAATAATATTAAAGATGGAAATTTTGCGTCAAACGAATTGCCGTTTGGAACATCGTTAGCGTTTCGTACTTACTGGATTGATACGGTTGGCGGCGGCACCAATGGCAACTTTCAGTTTCAGTCAAGAGCGCCGATAGCCACAGGATTATTACAGCAAAATACCATAACTACCCGCGGTGGCATAACAGAGTTTTCACTAGGTTTTGGTGTAAACCTAAACGATAAATTGTTACTGGGCGGTGCTATTGGTGTACCGGTAATGCGCTTTGAAAGAGATGCCGAATTTGTAGAAGTTGATGCTACTCCGAATCCGGCAAACAAATTTGAAGATGCTGTCTATAAACAAGGACTAACAACAACAGGAATGGGTCTTAACTTAAAAGGCGGTATCATTTATAAACCTAAAGAATTCTGGCGTTTAGGTTTTGCATTTCATTCGCCTACAGTGTATAGCTTAACTGACAAGAACACCGCGGAGATAACTACTAACACTGAAAATTACCAGGGAAGTTTAAACTCAAAATTAGAAGATATAACTGGGGCCGCTTCTGAATTCAAATACATGCATGTCACACCATTGAAGTTAATTGGTAGCGTATCATACGTGTTGAGGGAAATACAGGACATAACAAAACAAAAAGGATTTCTTACGGCTGATGTTGAATATGTTTCTTATCCAATGTCGTCTTATTTCACTGATGATGAAAATGGAGTAACTGACCAGGTTACCAGGGACTATTTAAAATCTTTAAATAAGGCAATAGGCAATGCTTACAAAGGCGCTTTTAATTTCAGGGCTGGCGGTGAATTAAAATTTACAACCGTTATGGTTCGGGCAGGCGTAGCCTACTATGGTAATCCATATCAAAATATTCATAACGAAAGAGGCCATCGCCTGAACCTGAGTGGTGGATTAGGCTATCGTAATAAAGGTTTTTTTGTAGATGCCACTTATGTTCACAGCATGACAAAAGATGTAAATATTGCGTACCGGTTACAAAACGCTGAATATTTTAATGCAGACATAAAAAATACTGTGGGTAAGATTTTGTTAACTGTCGGGTTTAAAATTTAAATGTTTTTAATGTGTAATGAAAAGGCTGTTAATACAAACAGCCTTTTTTGTTTGTTAAAAGAATTTTCATTCTATTGAGGATGAAATTCTACAACCTGCATACTATACTTTATTTCTTTATTATGTTTTTATTGTAAAATATTGCTGGCATGTAAATAGCATTTAGTACAGCATGATTAAAAACATTGAAGAAGTAAGCTGTGCCTTTTTGCACAATGTAGATTTATTATGCTTTTCGCATTTGAGATGGGGATTTGTATTTCAGCGACCCAATCATTTGTTAAGCCGCTTCTCAAAACATCAACGTGTTTTTTTCATTGAAGAACCCATCTTTACTGATAGCGATGAAAAACTGCACATTGAAAATTACAATGAAAATTTATATGTAGTAACACCGCATTTGCCGCATGGTTTGAATGAAGGAGAAGTTACTAAGCGGTTACAAAAGATAATCTCCAGTGTTATTTTGCAAATGCAGGTGAAGCGGTATTACAGTTGGTATTATACGCCAATGGCGCTACCCTTCACGGAACATTTGAACCCTGAGTTAGTTATCTATGATTGCATGGATGAACTTTCCGCATTCAAATTTGCACCGGCCGATATTACGCAACGTGAAAAACAGTTGTTTACAAAAGCTGATATAGTTTTCACCGGCGGCCATAGCATTTACGAGCATAAAAAAACAGCACACCACAACATTTATCCCTTTCCTAGCAGTATAGATAAGTCTCATTTTGGCAAAGCAAGAAAGTTAAAAACTGATCCTGCCGATCAGGCGCAAATTCCACATCCGCGATTTGGCTTTTTTGGTGTGATAGATGAGCGCTTTGATGTAGAGCTGATTGATGCTGTGGCAAAGGCGAAGCCCGATTGGCATTTTGTTTTATTAGGGCCGGTTGTTAAGATAGACCCTGCTACACTACCTCGGTACGAAAACGTTCACTACCTGGGCGGAAAAAGCTACGAAGAGCTACCCTCTTATATTGCAGGTTGGGACGTAGCTGTTATTCCTTTTGCTATTAACGAGTCAACAAGGTTCATCAGTCCTACTAAAACTCCCGAATATTTAGCAGCTGGTAAACCCGTAATTTCTACAGCAATTCGTGATGTGGTTTCACCTTACGGTAACAATGGCTTAGTTCACATTGTATCAAATGCCGAAGAATTTATTACGGCCGCCGAAAGTGAATTAGCTAAAAAAAGAAAAGCAGCATGGCGTAAAAAAGTAGACGAATTCTTATCCGGCAATTCATGGGACAGAACATGGAGCCAGATGGTAAGAAATATAGAAGCTGCTGTGACTCAAGGTACAACGACATTGAAAACAGGCACTGAGAAAAAGGTTTACGTTTAATTGCATAGCGGTTATTTCCCCTTGTCTAAATAACCGGAAGAAAGACGCCTCTTTTTAATGCAAGGTGAACATATTGGTATGAGTGAAAGTAAAAATACTCCCCAACTTTGGGGCGGAATTGAGTGTACAATAAATAGGGTACAAGACGACTTTTTTGATCAGTTAGAGTATTCCGGACACTATGGGCGTACTACTGATATTGACTTTCTTGTAGATACCGGAATTGAAAAGATCCGTTACCCAATTCTCTGGGAAAGGCATCAACCGGCTCAGGAAACAATAATTAATTGGGAGCCTACCGGGGAAAGGCTGTTAGCCCTTAAACAAAAAAACATTGATGTAATTGCCGGCTTGGTGCACCACGGCAGCGGACCCTCTTTTACCGATTTGCTGGATGAGAACTTTCCGTTCTTATTAGCTGCATATGCTGAAAAAGTAGCAACCCGGTTTCCGTGGATAAATTATTACACACCTGTGAATGAGCCTTTAACTACTGCAAGATTCAGTGGTTTGTATGGCTTGTGGTATCCCCATAAAAACAATGATAGCGCCTTCCTCCGTATACTGATTAACGAGATGAAGGGTGTTGTGCTTTCCATGCAGGCGATACGACGTATAAATCCATCTGCTAAATTGGTTCAAACCGAAGACTTAGGTAAAACGTACAGTACAAAACCATTACAATACCAGGCCCGTTTAGAAAATCATCGCAGGTGGCTTACTTATGATTTACTATGTGGTAAGGTAGATACAAGACATCCATTGTGGAACTATTTGATCAAAAATAAAGTCACCCCAAAAGAATTGGAGTTTTTCCAGCAAAATGCGTGTATTCCCGATGTTTTTGGCTATAATCACTACCTGACTTCAGAACGTTTTTTAGATGGCCGTATTAATCGCTACCCTAAAAATACTCACGGTGGAAACGGTTTGCATACTTATGCCGATGTCGAAGCAATTCGGGTTGAATTAAAAGAAGAGTCGGGCATCGAGGTATTATTAAAAGAAGCGTGGCACCGGTATAAAAGGCCAATTGCGCTTACGGAAGTTCATTTGCATTGTCACAGAGAAGACCAGGTGCGATGGTTTAAGCAAGTATGGGAAAGTTGTATGAAGTTGAGAGAGGAAGGTATACAGATTGAAGCCGTTACTGCATGGGCGATGTTAGGCTCGTATGGATGGAATAAATTATTGACGGAGCCAGGCGGTGAATATGAACCTGGAGTGTTCGATGTTCGTGGCGGACTACC
>DASQMG010000264.1:0-2945 GCA_035645595.1 Flavisolibacter sp.
TTTTGTGTCTACGATTTTTTACCCTTTACCGTACAAACGGTGGCTAACATTTACTATTCAATTGTGCTTAATCAATAAATTTTAACTTACGAAACAGGGGCTTGCGCTGTGGCAGCATATTCGTTCCGTTGGCAGATGTGCTTAGATTCTGTTGTAATTAGCATCATATAATGTAGCTTTCTTATAAATTAATTGTTATGGGAAAGTCACCGGTAAGTTCTAACCGCCGAGGTTTCATTAAAAAAGCAGCAACCGTCACTACTGGGCTTGTAGGCATTTCACTTTTTTCGTCCAACTGCTGGAGTAAAGATGTTGCAGATGAGGGTATCAATGTGATCGGCCCTAAGGAAGGCTTTTCACCGCAGGTTGGCACATTGGTCTCCATGATGAACTGGATGCGAGAGACCATTCTTCGGCCTGTACAAAACATGAGCGTAGAACAGTTGGATTATCTCCATGATTCCAAATCCAATTCCATTGGAGCTATGTTGCTGCATTTGGCCGCTACGGAACGCTATTACCAGCTCCACACCTTTGAAGGAAAAAAATGGGGCAGCTGGGATGAAAATATTAAGACACAATGGGATCTGCCCATGAACCTGGGTGAAGCAGCACGAAAAACAATCAAGGGCAGGAACCTTGACTATTATCTCAATGCATTGAAAGAAGTACGTCAGAGCACTCTATTGGAATTCCAGAGAAGAGACGACAGGTGGCTGATGGCAGTAGACAAAGAATGGGGTTGGGGACCGACAAATAACTACTGCAAATGGTTTCATGTGTGCGAACATGAATCGAACCACAATGGACAAATAAAATGGATTAAAAGCAGACTACCTGGCGCTAAAAGCAGCGGCGATTAAAGAAGGAGCATGTCTGCCAACATGGTGTTTCTAAAACAGCGGCTTACTTACAAAGGTTTATCTACTTGTCTTTGTTGGACCACAAAATAAAGGCATGGTTGAAGTAGCATAGAGTACCACTGCTTCATAAACACCTTTTCCGTGGAGTACCCCGTGCTTTCACGAGAGACTAACTTGCTTTGTAATTATGGAAAAAAGCGAAGTTTTGATAAGGGTTGAAAGTTCTTACCATCACCGGAATTGAGTTGCGGCTCGAAAGGATAAAAAACCAAATACTGCTGTGCATAAGCAGGCCGTGTTCGCACCGATATTTGGCTGCTGGTAATTGAGGTCGCCATATAACTCATGGCAGAGTTTTGCAAAGCGCAAGGAATGGTCCTGCAGATATAAGTTCTCCCGACAAAAGAGCATCCCCTGGCGTTAGCGGTAAAATCATTTACAATAGAGATGATCGACCGGGAAACCTTCATTAGAATGAAGTATTCAAACCAATTAGTTATGCCATTAATAATACGGTCAAGATAAAAAAAGGAGCAAGTACAGAACACACAGCGGTATACACAAATAGCCCGAACCTGCCACTTGTTATTTTAGATACTGCCGCAGTATAAAATTGTAGGATGTTTAAGCAGAACGGGTGTTTTCCTTTAAATAGAAAGAGCAACCGTATAAGGCCGCTCTTTCTATGTACAGTAGAAACTCCTTTTATTTAGCAAGAGTAATTAGCTTATTGATCATTTGGGTTTTAGAAGTAATGCGCAGGGTATAAACGCCCGCAGGCAATTTGCTTACGTTTAACTGCATTGACGTTGCGCCTGACAGTTTCCTTGATTGCAATAGCTTTCCATCCAGGCTATGTATACTTACAGTACCATCTGCATTAAGAAAGGCATCCTGCAAAACTACATTAATAACATCCCTTGCCGGTATCGGAAAAACTTTTACAAAGTTTCCATTTATCATTTTCTCCTGCTCCACTGCTGCTTCGCTGGTGCGTCCGGCCCTTATCGTATTATCCGGAGATGATGGCATTTCAAAAACAATCTGCGATTTAAATATGCCGCCGCGGAAAGGAGGTCCTGTTAGAAAGAAGCCCCCGGCGTAACCTGTATTGGCATCAAAAAAACGGCATACGGCCTTCTGTGCGTCCCTTTCAATGTCGGTCCAGGTCTGCCCGGCGTCATAGGAAACCGCAGAGCCCGTAAATAATGGGTTGAAATGAACTGACGTAGATACGAATGCATTGGTGCCCGGTACTGCAGTAACCCGGCTGTTTTTCCAATTGGCAGGTTGGAAATAATTTGTCCAGGTAAGTCCGCCGTCAGAAGTGGAGAATACAAATGTGCGTCCCCTGCCTCTTAAATGCGTAACGCCAGTCAGGCCATCATCGAGAAAAGCAATTTCGTTTACTGCTGTTCCTGGTAAGGGATCCACGGTATGGACCGTCCATGTTTTTCCGAAATCCACAGACTTATACATCCTGCCGGCACTTGTGCCAAACCAGATGGTATTGCCAACTGCAGCATACCCACTTATCCAGCCAACTTCGTTTGCAAGTGGTGCAGGAAGAGCCTCCTGGGGCACCCTTTTCCATTTTTTACCTTTATTGTTGGTAATATAAACTTCAAAATATCCACCGTTAGGATCTCCCATGGCAATACCATGGTTCTTGTCTTTAAAATGTACAAACCGGGGAACCGAGTTGTTGTTGAAAAGCTCGCCGGGACTGGTATGTTTCCACGTAACACCACCATCTGAGGTATGAAAGATACCCCCACCGCCAGCAAAACCAGAACCGGTAACAGGAGAAAAGACGCCGATTTTGTTCATAGCCACCCATGCCTCCAGTCCATTGATGGCGCTTATGTTGGAGAACCGCAAGGTTCTATCGGTACCCATTTTCCCGGGTATCCATGTTGCCCCGCCGTTGGTTGTACGGGTAAAATCCAGTACAGGCCTGCCACTAAGTAAACCTCTCTTTCCGTCGTAACAAACAGCCCATGCCGTGTTTTTGTCCGGAAGCGACATTTCATAAAAACCCAATGTGTCGTTGGTGAACCCGGCATTCTGCTGCAGCCATTG
>DASQMG010000265.1:0-4481 GCA_035645595.1 Flavisolibacter sp.
AAATTTATGCTACATCGCAGCCCAGGAAAGGATCTTGCTTTTATATTTTACTTCCAACATAACACCACGCTATTTCAAGCGCAACCCTGTCTATGTGGGGACTGATTGATAGTTGATTTTTGTTCAATGAGTTTCAGTTCCAGCGGATCGATGATTTTCGTTGTAATTGAATAAATAAAATCACTTACATCATTATAATGATACGTTTCCCATACCCGTGCAATAAAGCATTTGAGGCCCGCCTGGGCTTTTATACTCGATGTTTTAAGTCTTCAATTTATATATCTCCTGCAGTTGGTAACCGTTTAAAAAATGGTTGGCTTGAATGAAATATCATTGGCCTTGCACCGCTCTTTCATTGCTTCCAATGTATATCCTGGCAAAATCATGTGCATGCCTGTACGATGCTTTATGGCAAAAAAATTGAAAGTTGTTTATGTATCAACTCTGGCGTTGAACGAGCTAGTAACCAACTGGTAAACAATGTTTCTCCAAGGAAGTTTATTTATTACCCCCTCGATGAATCAAGCAGGGAATCCTACCGCATTAAATTTTAAAGGTTTTACCGCAAAAAACAATGATGATTCAGAATGGTGTAAAAGAATTGCCGGGATAGACCTAACAGTCAGAAACCTCAAAGTCGAACCACAAGTACTAATAGAACATTACATTTTATATATTGATAGTCAAGTAAAACACCGTGCAAGCATTATTAAATCCTGTCGTAACCGGTTCGGCTCTCCTCCGGTAAGCTTCACTTCATTCGACGAAATACAAAGGGGTTGTTCGGGAGTTTATCCGCATCCCTACGCCTTTTTTGATTAAGGCCCATGCATGGACCTTCGGTACAACGAAGGTGCTATCCCTCAATTATGCCAGTGGTGTTTCCTACGATGGGGGTTCGGTACTAAACAAATTGCCTGGGTGACTTAATTACCAAATTGTAAACTTCGGTACATCGAAGGATAACGTGCTCGATTTGGGGTTACCAAGAAGCGAAAAGGTGGATGCCTCTTAAAGTTATCGATGGGGAAGTGGAGCAGAAAACAAAGAGTGGACATTGTTTCCTTTTTTTGACAAATCAGATAATAAAAGAATTAGCATAGCTCCATGCATCTGGTCCTATTCTCAGGTACACCAGCAACTGATACCAAAATAATTGTCGCCCGTCTTAGATGAAAAATTCACATAGCACTGGTGAATTTAACAGCATTCAGCAGTAACTTTTAGAAGTAAGTTTAAGTCAGCATACACCATGATACGCGACTGAAAATGCATTTCCAATTTTATATGGGCCGTTTTTGGCATCACGGGTTTAATTAAGGGTCGAAGAACCTTTAAACCATCGTAACCATTACATTAATGAAAAAGATTTGTTTTTCTATTTCTACCTTATTGGTTGGTCTGCACACAATGGCCCAGGTTAGAATATCCAACTTATTCTGCTTCGTAAGTCTGACCTTCGCTATCTTTTTTGCTCTTGGGGCCTCTGCACAAGTGGAGAGAGCGCCCTTTCTCCCTTCACAGACTGAGCTTTATCGCCCTTTTGGGCAGTCTGATAAACTCTCCTTCGGCCATCCGCCGAAAACTTACCATCCTGCAACCTGGTTCCATTTTATTGGCGGGAACGTTTCTAAAGAAGGAATTACAAAAGATCTGGAAGCTATTGCAAAGGCAGGCTTTTCGGCAATTCACCTGTTTCATGGCCAGTTCGGCGGACCGTGGCCCGGCGTTGATCCCCAGATAACTGCACTCAGTCCTAATTGGGATGATGCAGTTCGGCATGCCGCTGAAGAATGCAAACGTTTAGGTCTTATATTCTTCATGAATAATACGCCCGGCTGGGCAACCTCCGGTGGTCCATGGATAGAGCCTTCAAATGCCATGCGTAACTTGATCTGGAGCCGTACAGATTTGGTTGGCGGAAAGATTACCAATCAATTATTACCCATTCCTGAGCCCAGCACGGAAGAATGGCGTGACTATAAGGATGTAACTGTGATTGCTTTTCCTACACCTTCCGGCGATTCCGGAAAACCGTTGGAGCCTGCATCTATAACAAGCAACATCAAAGCTGATCTTAAACCGTATTTTGCAGGGCAGGCGAAGGAGCCCATAAAGCTACCCCGTGCAACCCCCGGCCAACCCTATTGGATAGAAGTTACATTCCCGAAAGACGTCTTGATTCGCAGCGTGGAATTGTCAAGTGTTCAAGGCTTTAACCACGCTCAGAGTTACGAGCCCGGTGTACGTGTGAGCGTACAGGGCATATTATCTGATGGAACAACAAAAGATATTTTAAAAGATGTTGAGATGCCGCAGTCGAATTTCCAGGATGACCGTCCTATCACGTTGGCATGTTCTGAAATTCGGGGCATAAAAAAATATCGCATCTCGATCGAAAATAAGTACCACATGGTGCTCTCATCACTTCGCCTGTTTTCTGCTGCCAGAAAACACAACTGGGAGTCGGAGGCCGGGTGGACATTAAGAAGTATTGTACGTAATGGTCAGTATCCACAACAATCAGATGCAGCTTTCCTCAAGCCTGAGAACATCCTGGATATATCAGGTAAAATGAACAAGACCGGGCAACTCACCTGGAAGGCGCCCAGGGGTAATTGGACGATCATTCGGTTTGGGCACGTTAACGCAGGAAAAAAGAATGGACCGGCTCCACCGGAAGGAACCGGCTGGGAAGCAGATAAGCTGGCAAAGTCAGGAGCAGAGGCACATTTTGCCGGTTATATTGGCCGGCTGGCGAAGCAGGGTGGCCCTCTTGCCGGAGGTTTATTAAACGGGATGTTAATTGACAGTTGGGAGGCTCATACGCAAAGCTGGACGCAGGGAATGGAAGCTGAATTTGAACGGGTTTCCAAGTACCCGCTGCAAAAATGGTTGCCGGCTTTACTCGGTTACGTAGTTAAAGATCATGAAACAACAGCTCGGTTTTTAACCGATTGGCGGAAAACGCTGAATGACCTTGTCACTAATAACTTTTACGGGCAGATGGCTGCTCTGGCACGCGAGAACAAACTACATGTTAGCTATGAAACAGCCGCCGGGGATGTCATTACAGGCGATATAATGGAATACTTCAAATTTGCGGATGTTCCCATGTGCGAATTCTGGCAACCCATAGGTAAAAATTTTGTTGGCTCCCTCAACTTCAAACCAATCAAACCTACTGCCTCTGCTGCAAGAATGTACGGCAAACCACGGGTTGCTGCAGAAGCATTTACTTCTTTTGAACTAACATGGGATGAACACTTCAGTATGCTTCGTGAGGTGGCGAATGTAAACGCTGTGCAGGGCGTAAGTCATTTTATATTTCATACCTATACCCATAACCCTCAAACGCCGTTTAGGCCTCCCGGGTCATCTTTTGGCGCCGGAATAGGAAGTCCTTTTTTACGAGGCCAAACCTGGTGGAAACATATGCCGGATTTCAATAACTACCTGGCAAGGTGCACTTATATGCTGGAGCGAGGTAAGCCTGTGTCTGATGTGCTCTGGTATCTTGGCGATGAATTGGATCACAAGCCTGATCAAAACGCCGACTTTCCGCCAGGTTATAAATATGACTATTGCAACCCCGATGTGCTGCTAAACCGTTTGAGCGTACAAGATGGTATGATAGTGACGCCAGAGGGGATAAGCTATCGGCTGTTGTGGATGCCGGATGCGCCAAGGATGCTTCCTGAAACACTTGAAAAAATTTATGCTTTAGTGCAGCAAGGTGCAACGGTTGTAGGTTCTGCGCCTGTAGGACTCGCCACACTTTCCGGCGGCGGAGCGGCCCGCAATAGGTTCGACCAAATGGTTAAGAATATCTGGGGTGACAAACTTACAAGCGTCCGAAAAGTTGGCAAAGGGACTGTTATTTCAGGGGTCACACTCGAAAATGCATTAACTACATTAAGGATGACACCCGACGTGATTGCCGGTGATGCATTATGGTCGCACCGGAAGACGGAAGGTGCAGACTGGTACTTTATCAGCGCGCCCAAGGATAAAGGATTCTCTGGTGAACTAAGTTTTCGAAATGAAGGATATGTTGAGTTGTGGGACCCGACAACCGGTACTTCCAAACCTATTGCAAGCGGTAGCGCAGGTGGTCGTACACGAATAAATCTTGACCTTCCAAAATCGAACGCTTGCTTTATTGTTTTTGACCATACAAAAGCTGCAGTATCTAACATCAATGTAGAAAAGGTTATTGCGACCGTACCCCTTTCAGGCGACTGGACTATAAACTTTCCTGCTGGTTGGGGTATTTCGGCTCCATTGCAGGTGGCCGAACTGAAACCATGGAAAGATCTGGATCTTTCACCGGAAGGAAAAGCATATGCGGGGACGGCAACCTATAAAACGACATTCAGTATCAAAGACAAAACAGGTCAGAATAAGTATGTACTGGATCTTGGTAATGTTGATATGGCGGCCACTGTGATCCTTAACGGTGAAACTGTCGGTAATTT
>DASQMG010000266.1:0-9752 GCA_035645595.1 Flavisolibacter sp.
GTCATGCCACTGTGTACCGTAAACAGTTTCGTTAGAGGTAATATGAACGTAAGCGTGTTCTTTATTTAATACAAAATCTTTTGGCAGGTAGGTGTAGTTGGCTTCTTTGGAACTGCATACCACATCTACACCACCAAACAGCTTTGCTTCTTTAATAGCTTTTGAGCCCCATATGCCGGTATCGGTATAAGCCGCTGTCCTCTTTTCATCCAGTAAATTCATTGGCACCTGGAAAAACTGGGTCGAGGCGCCGCCGTGCAGAAATAAAACCTCATGCTCGTTGTCTAACCGCATTAATTCTTTTAGGGTGCTGATAGCTTCTTCTATCACAGCGCCAAAGAGCTTAGTGCGATGGCCGATTTCTAAAATAGAAAGTCCGCTCCCATTAAAATCAACTACTGCATTTGCTGCTTCTTCAAATACTTCTTTAGGAAGAATGGAAGGGCCGGAATTAAAATTGTGCAGGGTAGGCTTTGTCGTATGCCCGGCGCCTGAAGGGGACAGTTCCGCCACAGTTTCATTTTGAATAACAGTATTCATGAAATTAGTTTTTGATATAATTCCTGCAAAGCAAAGGAAATATTTGAACATAAAGCCCTTGAGGAGATGGCTCTCCCTTTAGGGGTTGGGGCTTTCTTTTCTCCCCTTCATCTCACTGCTCCGCCATGCCTTGTTCAACTCCTCAAACTCTTTCAGTTCTTCTTCGGTAAATGTTTTGTTAGATAGTGTTGCTAAATCCGGCTGACCCGCATCTACCCAGGCTGTGTACCAAAAGGAGGCAACAGCATAGATAGATTGCCGCATACGCCGTTCAATCATGCCATTTAAACCATCGTTATACGCCTTGCAATATGCAGAAGAATACTGCCGTTGTACTATTCCATTTCTGTCTTCAAAGGCAAAGCGCAGGTCCGGCGAAATTTTTTGAGATAACGCTTTTTCAAACTTCAAGACAGTATCAGCTGCAGCGGCACTTTCCAGTACTCTTTTCCAAATAAAGTCAGGCGGATTTTTTATGTATTCCGCCTTGCCTATAAAAAAGCTCCACTCCTTTTCAGCCAGTAGTTCTGGTATGCGGCTTTCCCAAAAGCCATGTATTCCTTTTTGACCGGTATGCTGGCCATCGTGGTTAGAGCTTGCATGCAGCGGCACATGCGCATCGGCAAGATAATGGCCTATTTCAGCCGAAAGTTTTAAAATTTTTGTGCTATGCTTTTCCTTAAATGCATTCGTCAGTCTCGTTTTCATTGCCTGTAGCCACCAGGGTACAATTCCTCTGCTGTTCAGGGTATCTTCTCCAAATTTAAGTACAGCGCTATCCCATTTGCGTGGCAAAGAATCATAAGGATACTTACCGTAACAATCAATGTCAATATAGTGCCGTGGTCCTTCTTCCGCAACTGCATATCTTCTTTTATCTGGGTCCACTGCATGTTCGGATATAAAGAGAATGTTTTGTTTGTAGAAATGCAGCATTTGCGGCGGCAGCAAAAAGACAGCGTAATAATTTATTTTTTGATGGGCATAGAAGCCCCAGCAAAAGGCAGTTTGGTAAACAAGTAATACGATAAAAAGAAGTAAAAGTTTTTTCATGCGCAGGTAGAGCCATGCTTGCTGCACGGCTTAAAATTGAATTGGTAACCTGAATATAAAAACAGGGCGTAACCTCTCTATTCAATACACACTTACTATCCGCAGACCAGGCCTTGCCGGTAGCGTGCCCCTACGCCTTATCCTCTACATGCGTCACACCACCGCTAATCGCAAACTTCATAGCACCGGTAGCATTAATATTAGTAACCAACCGAACACGGTTACGCGGTAATATATAAACATTACCGGCAATAGAATACGACATTGGTATGTAAACAGCCACATATTCCGTAAACCCAAAATCTTTCGTTTCCTCCTGTGTAATAAAGCCTACCCGCCATACATCATTATCATCAATATTAGCCAGCACCGGTTTGTTGAATTTTTTCTTCTCGCCTGCAAAAGCTTCAAAAAATTCTTTTGTAGTGGTATAGATAAAACGAATGCCCGGTGTTCGTTTCATAATGCTGTCGAATAAATTAAAGGTGCGGTTTTTTATAAAAAAAGAACTTAAGTAGCCAATGATAATAATGCCACCAATTACAATAACAAACCCCAGCCCATAGTTGCGAACATACACTCTGCCGTCAGCGTCTTTTGCTGTAAAAATGGGTACCTGGTTATCAATAAACGACACTACGGAATATACAGCGTAGATAGTAATGGCTATGGGCGCTATTACCAATAATCCCTGTAAAAAATACTGCAATAGCTTGTTTAGCTGAAACCCTTTCTGTTCAGGCAAGTCATTATTCATGTGTCAAATGTACTACTACCATTCATCCTTAAAAAGCAACGCTTAATAAAAAAATAACATTGGAAACTTTGGTAACAAAAAAAGTTTCCATAGTTTTGCGCTTCAATTATGGAACCCAAAGAGAGAATTTTAGTGAGGGCCCACGAGCTGTTCAATAAGTACGGAATCCGCTCCGTTAGCATGGACGATATAGCAGCCCAGTTAGGCATGAGTAAAAAAACCCTGTACCAGTATTTTGTTGACAAAGAAGAATTGGTAAATGCTGTTATTAGCACTGTTTTAGATCAAAACCGCCACCAGTGCATGGCCGATCAGAGAAGCGCCGAAAACCCCATTCACGAATTTTTCCTTGCATTTGATATGACACAGGAAATGTTTGCAGAAATGAACCCTTCTATATTATATGATATGGAAAAGTATCATCCTACTGCGTTCAAAAAGTTTTGGGAGTTTAAGTACACCTTCCTGTACGGTGTGATAAAAGCCAATATTGAAAAAGGCATTGAAGAAGAATTGTACCGGGCCGATATTGATACGGATGTCATTACAAGGCTTCGCATAGAAAGTGTGATGCTGCCCTTTAATTCTGACATCTTCCCTAACAATCGAAACCAATTAGTGCATATAGAGCATCAACTGTTTGAGCATTTTGTATATGGCTTAGCCACATCTAAAGGACAAAAGCTTATTCAGAAATACAAGAACCAACGAGCGAAAAAATGAAACGTATGAAGTTTAAGATGACAACCCTGCTGCTGCTGTTGACAGTTCTGGCACAAGCGCAGCAACGCTACGAACTTTCGGCCAAACAAGCTGCAGACTTTGCCCGCCAAAACAATGCGCAGGTAAAGAATGCCCTGCTGGATGTGCAGATACAGGAGCAAACCAACAAAGAAATTACCGCATCGGCCTACCCGCAGATAAATGCAAACGGCAGCGCCAACTATTACCCCAATGTAGGCATACAAACCTTTCCCAATTTTATAGCCGCCGGCACTTACGGTGTGCTAAAAAACGAAGGCGTAGTAAGTGGCAACGGAAACCCAATTACTGTGCCCAGCGACTTCGGTTTTATACAGGCACAGTTTGGAACCAAGTTCGTAAACACGGCCGGCGCCAACTTACAGCAATTGCTGTTTGACGGGCAGGTTTTTGTTGGCTTGCAGGCACGCCGGGCCAGTATAGAATTCAGGAACAAAGCCGTTGAAGTAACGGAGGAGGCTATCAGGGCCAATGTATATAAACTGTACTACCAGCTAGCTGCCGGCAAAAGCCAGATTGCCATACTCGATGCCAACATAATTAACCTGCAAAAATTATTAGCTGATACACGCAAGATTTTTGAAAACGGCTTTGCCGAAAAGCTTGATATCAGCAAGCTGGAAGTACAGGTAAATAACCTGCTAACCGAAAGGCAAAAGGCATTGAACAACATCAACAATGGCTATATCGGTCTGAAGTTTTTGATGGGTATGCCAATCCGCGATTCGTTGATACTAACCGACAGCATTACATACGATGACATAAAAAGCGGGGTGTTGGATGCCATGCAATACAATTACGCCGATCGTAAAGAATACCAGTACGCAGAATTAGGTAAAACCCTGAGTGAATACAACATAAAGCGGTATAGGCTAAGTAAGCTGCCTACGGTTTCGCTGTCTTCCAATTTCAACTACCTGCGGCAATCCAACTCCTTTGGCTTCGGTGGCCAATGGTTTCCAAGCTCGTTAATCGGGCTAAATATTAACGTGCCCCTATTTGACGGTTTCGCTAAAAATGCCCGCATCAAAAGAGCGCAGTTGGAGCTTCAGCAAAACCTGAACAACATCGAAAACCTGAAGCGAAACATTGATCAGGATGTGCAGCAGGCCATTAACAATTACACTAATGCGCTGGCAACATTAGAAGCCCAAAAACGCAACCGGGAACTGGCTGAACAAGTATATGCTCAAACAAGGCTAAAATTCCAGGCAGGCATCGGGTCAAATACCGAAATCAGTACTGCACAAACCGATCTACAGACGGCCCAAAACAATTACATCCTCGCATTATACGATGCCAGCAATGCACGGATTGACTTTTTAAAAGCAACGGGAAAGCTTCAGTAAACAAAACCAACTCACCAGTATAAATAACATCATCATGAAAAAATATTTGATCGGAATTGTGCTCATCTCCTTAATAGTCGCCTCCTGCGGAAGCAGCAAAAAAGATGAAGCCGGAAAACTTAACGACAAGAAAGCGGAACTGCAAAAGCTGAAAGGTGAACAGGCTAAGCTTACTGAACAAATTACTGTGCTGGAAAAAGATATTGCCAAACTGGATACCAACGTTGTAGCCAAGCCAAAACTTGTTGCCGTAGCTGCCATCGACCCGCAAAGTTTCGACCACTATATAGACTTGCAGGGCAAAGTTGATGCTACGAACATTGCTTATGTAGCACCACCTAACGGACAGGGTGGAATTGTAAAAGCCTTATACGTTAAGCAGGGACAATCTGTACGTAAAGGACAGGTATTGGCACGTTTAGATGACCAGCTGATACGCCAGCAAATTGCGCCACTGCAAGTACAATTGTCTGCGGCCGAAGACACGTATAAGCGCACAAAAAATTTGTTTGACCAGGGCGTAGGCACGTATCAAAATGTGCTGAATGCTCAAACACAGGTGGAAACTTTTCGTAAGAATATCGATATAATTCAGCGGCAGGCTGCTTTAATGACGGTTACTGCGCCCATGTCGGGGGTAGCCGAAAAAGTTGACGTGCGGGTTGGCGAAACTTTTACCGGGGTAACAGCTATCGGGCCGCAAATTTCAATTGTCAACACCGGTAATCTGAAAATCACGGCACTGGTTCCTGAAAACTATTTAGGCCGTGTAGGTGTTGGTACAACGCTGGAAGTAGAGTTGCCCGGCAGTCAGAAAAAATTAACTACAAAAGTTTCGGTTGCCGGAAAAATTATTGATCCTACCAGCCGCTCTTTTCAAATCGAAGCACCGGTTCCATCCGATCCTTCTTTGAAGCCCAACCAAATTGCTATTGTTAGAATCCGCGATTACTCAGCTGCCAATGCTATCACCATTCCATTAAATGTATTGCAGAACGATGAACAAGGCAAGTATGTAATTGTAGCCACAAAAGAAGGCACTAAAACGGTAGCCCGTAAGCGCCGCGTGGTAGTGGGTGAATTGTATGGCGAACGACTGGAGATTAAAAGCGGTGTGCAAAGCGGCGATATGATTGTAACCGAAGGCTACCAGGAATTATACGAAGGCCAGGCCTTAACTACCGATACCAAAGCAACAACGAAATAAACAGATGGGGTAGTAAGAAACAATAAAGACTGTCAGGCTGGGCTTGTCGAAACCAGTGTAGGATAGACCTGTACTCTATCTCCCCGGCAGGCTTAAGGCAACAATACACAACAGACACATACAATGAATTTTTTATGAGCATTAAAGAATACATGGGCGAACGGTTTAAACAGTTCGGCCCCACCACCTGGAGTATAACAAATAAAACCACCATCTACCTTGTGATGGTATTCATTACCCTCGCTGGCATATTTCAGTTTGTAACATTACCTAAGGAGCAATTTCCCGATATTGTTATTCCTAATATCTATGTGCAAACGATCAACTTCGGTAACTCACCAAAGGATATTGAAAACCTGATCACACAGCCCATTGAAAAACAAATCAAGGGTATTACCGGCGCTAAGATCAACAAGCTTACCAGTACCTCGGTGCAGGATTTCTCGGCTATCATGGTGGAATTTGATACCGATGTAAGTGTGGATATTGCCCTGCAAAAAGTAAAGGATGCTGTAGATAAAGCAAAGACCGATTTACCTACCGATCTTACACAAGAGCCCATTGTACAGGAAGTGAATTTTTCCGACCAGCCAATCATGTATGTAAACGTGAGTGGAGATTACGATGTGGTGCGGCTGAAGAAATATGCTGAGGACCTGCAAGACCAGTTAGAGGAATTGCCGCAACTCAACCGGGTGGATCTGGTAGGCGCACCGGAACGGGAATTCCAGATTAATGTAGATCCTTATCGCATGCAGGCGTCTAACCTTACCTATGATGATATTGCCCGTTCTGTAGCCAACGAAAATCTGGATATTTCAGGGGGTCAGTTGGATGTGGGGAACATGCAACGCAACCTTCAACTTAAAGGACAGTTTAAAACTGCTTACGATATAGAAGGTGTTATTGTTCGCAACGCCACTGGCGATGGCATCTACCTGAAAGACATCGCCACTATCAGGGATACTATCAAAGACCGGGAAAGCTATGCACGGCTTGATGGCAAATCGGTAATTACACTGAACATTGTAAAACGTGCCGGCGAAAACCTGATTGAGACTTCTGCGGATGTTCATCGTGTGATTGATGAAATGAAAGAAGCCGGTTCGCTGCCGCCACAACTAAGGGTTGTAATTACGGGCGACCAAAGCATTACCACCAAAGTTTCCTTTAACGAGTTGGTGAACTCTATCATCATTGGCTTTTTGCTGGTGCTGTTGATCCTGATGTTCTTCATGGGAGTTACCAATGCTTTCTTCGTGGCGTTGTCGGTACCGCTGTCTATGTTCATTGCCTTCCTGTTTTTGCCCGCAGCCGATTTAATTATAGGCGCAAACGTAACGCTCAATTTCATGGTGTTGTTTGCCTTGCTGTTTGGATTAGGAATTATTGTAGATGATGCTATTGTGGTGATTGAAAATACACACCGGATATTTACACAGGGCCATGGAAAGATCAGTTCACAAAAAAGTGCTATGATGGCTGCTGGTGAAGTATGGATTCCCGTGTTAGCGGGAACATTAACTACGCTTGCACCATTTGTCCCGCTGCTGTTTTGGCCTGGCATCATCGGCAAGTTCATGATCTACCTGCCTACAATGCTCATCTTTACTTTAGCAGCTTCACTTATTGTGGCTTTTATTATGAACCCTGTATTTGCGGTAGATTTTATGAACCATGATGAAGGGGTGCCGGAAAAAAAATCCGCCATCTTCCGCAAGCCGCTGTTTTGGGTATTTGTAGGCTTGGGTATTTTATTGGATGTGATGGGACAAACCTTTGCAGGGAACTTCATTTTATTCATGGTGCTGGTAGTTTTATTTCACCGCTTCTTATTAAGTGGATGGATCAAAGGCTTTCAGAACCGGGTGCTGCCAGGTATAATGAACCGTTACGAAAAGGCGCTTCGCTGGTCACTGTACGGGTGGCGTCCGGTGAAGTTGTTGTTTGGAACTTTTGGTCTTTTAATTATAACGATTGTAATATTTATGTGGGCCGCCAGTGTTGGGCGGGTGCAAGTGGTATTTTTCCCCCAGGGTGATCCTAACCAAATGTATGTTTACCTTAAACTCCCCACTGGCACCGATGTGAACTACACCGATTCTGTAACCCGCATCCTGGAAGCACGGGTGAACAAAGTTCTTGGTACGGAGAATGGAAAAACTAATCCTGTGGTTGAAAGCGTCATCTCCAACATTGCCGTTGGCGCTGCTGACCCAATGAGTGGCGACCGCAGTACAAGACCGGAATTGGGTCGCATTCAGGTTTCTTTTGTAGAGTTTGAAAAACGTCATGGTGTTTCTACCCGTCCATACCTTGATTCGGTGCGGGAAGTTATTAAAGGAATTCCCGGTGCCGAACTTTCTGTTAACCAGGAATCGTCAGGGCCTCCTACGGAATCGCCCATAAATATTGAAGTGTCCAGTGAGGACATAGATAACCTGACAAAAACGGCCGTGTCGCTCAAGAACTATTTAGACTCAATACGGGTGCCGGGAGTGGAAGAATTGAAGATGGACGTGGACCTGAAAAATCCGGAACTGACACTAAATGTAGACCGGCAAAGGGCCTTAACAGAAGGTATCTCCTCTGGCCAGATTGGTATGGCCATTCGTACAGCCCTTTTTGGCCGTGAAATAAGTAAAATAAAAGAAGGAGAAGACGAGTATAAGGTTCAGTTGCGCAACAATGAGCTACAGCGAAAGAACCTTACTGATTTGCTGAATTTAAACATTCGCTTTCAGGATATGGCTAACCGCGGCGCTACCAAAAGCGTTCCGTTGTCATCGGTGGTATCAGTTGATTACACCAGCACCTTAGGCAGTGTAAAGCGTAAAGATCAAAAGCGGGTCATCTCGCTTCGCTCCAATGTACTTAGTGGCTATACGCCAACAGGTGTAAACATTGAACTGGCGCAGCATATTGCTGATTTTAAAAACAAACCTGCAGGTGTTACTGTTTCGCAAACCGGTGAAGGTGAACAGCAGGCCGAAACCGGAGCTTTCCTCGGTAAGGCTTTGGTAATCGCGCTGGCGCTGATTCTATTGGTATTGGTATTACAGTTCAACAGTGTTAGTAAGCCGGTAATTATTTTAACAGAGATTGTCTTTAGTGTTATTGGTGTGCTGCTGGGTTTTGCACTAACCGGTATGACGGTAAGCGTGGTAATGACCGGCATCGGTATCATTGGACTGGCAGGTATTGTAGTAAAAAATGGTATTCTTGTTATTGAGTTTGCCGATGAACTCCGGGCCCGTGGCATGAAGACAAAAGAAGCAGTGATACAGGCCGGCAAAACAAGAATTATCCCGGTATTGCTTACGGCTTTGGCTGCGATACTTGCATTGATTCCGCTCGCAGTTGGTTTTAATATCAACTTCGTTACCATGTTCTCCGACCTGAACCCGAACATCTTTTTTGGCGGTGATAACGCAGTGTTCTGGAACCCGCTTTCCTGGACTATCATCTTCGGTTTGATCTTCGCATTTTTTATGACGCTATTGATTGTACCAGCAATGTATTTAATAGCTGAAAGGTTAAGACGGCCAATGCGAAATATGTTTGGCGGCAAATGGGTGAGCATGCTGGGTATACCGCCACTAACGTTTGTATTTATTCCATTGATGTTTGCCACCTGGATCAGGCATAGCCGCGATAAGGCCCGTCGCAGAAGAAAACTCAAAGACAATGAAAATGTAAATAAATCTTTTATTGGTAGTTGGTTTTAAAGACTGGATTTTAACAACAGAAAGTCAGCGGCTCCGAAAGGGGCCGCTTTTTTAGGTAAAAATTAGTATACACTTCCTTATCATAGTGTTAGATATAATGTGAGGAGACTAGAAATATGGAACGATTTGAAGAATCAAAACAACATCAGCAAAAAGAAAAACCGCCGCAGGAATAAGAAAATATTTATTTCGAAACCTGGTGCCAAACACACCACCTATTGAAAAAGCAGTTCCGACAAACAGTACGATAAGAATGATAAAATGCAAGTAGGCTATAACATAGTAAGTATCATGTAAATGAATATCTACTGTTTTCTTAGTAAAGAAAATGCCTGATTTTAAATAGAGTAAAGTCA
>DASQMG010000267.1:0-2038 GCA_035645595.1 Flavisolibacter sp.
CGAAAGATAGAAGTGCCGGCTGCCATGTTGGAGAAAGGTCGTTACTTTAACCGCACAACAAGCTCTTTGCGTAAATCATTATTGAATGAAAGTAAGACGGGCATCATCGCCGAATACAAACGCCGGTCGCCTTCAAAAGGCATTATCAACAACAGGGATAGTGTAGAGGCGGTAACAAAAGCCTATTATGGCTATGGGGCTTCCGGCATTTCCATCTTAACCGATCAGCAATTTTTTGGCGGATCGCTTGATGATTTATTGAGTGCAAGGGATAACGACCTGCCGCTGCTTCGCAAAGATTTTACCATTGATGAGTACCAGCTGGTAGAAGCCAGGTCTTTTGGTGCTGATGTTATCCTTCTGATTGCTGCTTGCTTAACACCACAGGAAGTAAAAGCCCTTTCCGCTGCGGCACATAATCTTGACCTGGAAGTATTGCTTGAACTACATGACGAAACAGAACTGGATCACATCTGCGACAGCGTGGATTTAGTGGGTGTGAACAACCGCAACCTTAAAAATTTTGAAGTTGACCTGGAGCATTCGGTAAGGCTTGCCCGGAGGATCGATGATAAATTTATAAAGGTGGCCGAAAGCGGTATTAATGATGTAGCCAATATCCATTACTTAAAAAGTCATGGCTTTAAAGGCTTCTTGATTGGTGAACATTTTATGAAACAAGAAAACCCGATGCAGGCATTTAAAAACTTCACGTACGATTTATGAAAGTAAAAGTTTGTGGCATGACCAACATGGACCAGTTGCACCAGCTGGGTGAAATAGGTGTTGATTTTGCCGGGTTTATCTTTTATGCGCCCAGTCCACGTTACGTTTTTAAAAATGGGCTTACCGGGGCGGATGTAAAAAAAGCCAAAATAAAGCCTGTAAAAGTTGGGGTGTTTGTGGATGCAAGCCTGGAAGAAATGAAAAAACAGATTGATGCATTTGGGCTTGATATGGTACAACTGCACGGCAGGGAAACGCCCTGGGAATGCCAGCAAATTTCTGCCTATATCGATGTGATTAAAGCCTTTCGTTTTGCGGAAAACGACCATGTAGAATGGACAATTAAAGATTTTTATTCTGATTCGGATATGTTCCTGTTTGATACGGGTGTACCTGTTCCGAAAGAGCAAAGAGAAAATAAAATGTTGTATGGCGGTACGGGCCGGAAGTTTGACTGGAACCGCTTAAAAGGAATAAGGGTGGGCAAACCCTTTTTTTTGAGTGGAGGGATTGAACCGGGTGATGCCGGGCTGGTAAAAGCGTTTATGAAAGACCCGGTAGCAAAAGACCTGATGGTGGTGGACATAAACAGCCGCTTTGAAATGGCACCGGGAATAAAAGACATGGGAAAGGTGCAGCAATTTATAACCGAACTTCACACCTGATTATGGAAAAGATCAACCTGCTTCAAAAATTCAGTCTCTTCACTGAGCACTGGAGCCCAAAAATTGTTGGCGAGTTAAATGGGCAGCACGTAAAGCTTGGGAAGTTTCAGGGTGAGTTTGTATGGCATAAACATGATGAAGAAGACGAAGCTTTCTTTGTGGTGAGGGGCAGCTTTAGTATGGAGCTAAGAGATAAAACAATTGAACTGAACGAAGGTGATATGTTGATTGTTCCCAAAGGCGTGGAGCATAAACCGGTTGCGGAGAATGAAGTTTGGGTAATGTTATTTGAACCGGCAGGAACCGTAAATACCGGTAGTGTGATTGATGAGAAAACAAAAACCTTGCTGGAAAGAATCTAATATGTGAGTGATAGTACTTGGCCTGGCTGTAGTTATAAATCATTTCCATTAACTAGTGTAAAAGGCCCGTACGATATATGCCCTTATGTTATTGGGAAAATGATCTGATTCAATGGGTAAGCCTACTTATGAAGGTGATGCCAACTATGTCTCTTTGAAGCATGCGCAAAAGAACTTTATTGAATTAGGCGCATGTGAGTATGAAATGATTAGATAGGTACGTCACCTTAATAAGAGAGATAGTAAAGCTGTTAGTTGGAAATGAGTCGAATAGAATCGTTAGCG
>DASQMG010000268.1:0-5027 GCA_035645595.1 Flavisolibacter sp.
AATAGCTTATTAAGGTAGTCCTGAAAAAGTTTAAGGTTTTCAGCATTGCCTGTCTCTTCGCCGGGCTTTAATGAGTGCCCGAAAATATAGATGGTGTTTTTATCGCCTTGCTTCTGGATCCTGTCCAGAACCGTGATCCAGCTTTCTATATTGGCACCGGTGCTTCTATCAACAAAAGGGTGGCGCTTGTTGAACATCAGGTCGCCGACATGCATAATGTTCGCATTTTCAAAATGATAAACCGCATCACCATTTGTATGGCCAGGGCCAAAATAGTGGCCCCTTATTTTCTCTTTGCCCGTTTTCAACTTTAGCTTCTTATCAAAGGTGTGGTTTGGATAAAGTTGCTTATCAACCGTGTTTGCCTTTTCTGAAGCGGCCTTCAAATTTATCAGGGCATTTTGATGCGCCACTACACGTTCTACAAATCCTTTAAAAGCAATATTGCCCGAAGTGTGGTCCCCGTGGTGATGGGTATTTAATAGGTATTTAATAGGGGCCATTCCTTTTTTATTTACTTCGTCAATGAGGTGCGGCGCTGTATCAGCAAATTGGGAGTCGATAACAACGGCGCCACCTTCTGAAAGAAGAAAGCCAATGGTGCCGCCTCTTTCTGTGAACACGCCAACATTATCCCGCAGCATACGCACAGTAAATTCATATGGCCTGAAAAAGGACGCAAGCGCCTGCTGTTGCAACAAAAGGCCACCGGAAAGCAAGCCGGTGTTGATGAGAAATTCTCTTCTATGCATACTTGTATTTTGGATTTTGCGAGATGATGTAAAGCAATACCTGAGCAGCGATGTATTGCCTTTTTGTTATGCGATGAAGATAAGAATTACAAGCCGTACCGGTGATTTTTGGAGCGACCGTAAATAATGAAGGTAAGAAGTAGCGATTTTTTGAGCGAAACCTAAAGCGGCTAAAAAGTAGAAGCATTAATAGGCAGGGCTAAACGTCCAGTTGTACTAATATTCGAACTTTCGTAACCCCGGCGCCTTAAACCAGGTGATGATAACCACCAGCAAGGTCATACTGCCCCCAAAGATTACGGCTGGTACAGCCCCTCCAAAAATTCTTGTGGTAAAGCCGCTTTCAAACTGGCCTAATTCGTTGGAGCTATTAATGAACATGGAATTGACAGAACTTACCCGGCCACGCATTTCATCAGGAGTAGTGAGTTGCAGCACGGTACTTCTTATCACTACACTAATGCCGTCGAGCATACCGGCCAGCATAAGGGCGGCAAAGGAAATCCAGTAGATTTTACTGATTCCGAAAATGATAATGCAAGCGCCAAAACCGGCAATGGCATAAAATAATTTGTAGCCCTGCTTTTTTGTAAGGGGAATAAAAGTAAGTGTAGCGATAGTAATAACAGAACCAATATCCATAGCAGCATTAAGCCAGCCAAAGCCAATGGGGCCAACGGCTAAAACCCGTTCGGCAAATTCGGGTATCAGGGCTACTGCTCCCCCAAAAAGAACAGCAAATAAATCGAGCGAAATAGCACCCAACAATATTTTTGAACTGAACACAAACCGCAACCCTTCCTTTACGCTATCCCATGCCCGTACCGAAAGATTGGTTTGAACAATTGGTTGTTTAGGAACCTTGGAAAGAACAAAAGCCGACGTAAGTACAAAACCAAGAATGACAAGGAAAGTTCCGTTAGTACCAATGCCCGCAATCAAGAACCCCGCAGAAGCATGGCCTAGAATTGACGCTGATAGCCAAGAGGTAGAAGAAAGCGAAGCGGCAAAGCGCAATTCATCTCTTGGTACTAACTGCGCAATGATGGCACTGGAGGTAGGCCCGGCAAAAGCCCGAATAATGCCGGTAAGAAATATAACGGCATAAAAAAGTAAGGGTATTGTTTTTTCGGGGATATTGTTATGAATAGCTTTTGTTGTTATAAGTATAAGCGCTATTACGCAAACAGAGTAGGAAAGAATGCCTTTAAGCAACAGCGTTCGCTTGTCTGATTTATCAATTACATGCCCCGCATAGAGAGCAAGGGTAATCACGGGTATAAATTCAGACAAGCCTACAATGCCAATGGAAAACGAATCTTTAGTAATTTGAAAAAGCTGGTAGGCTACTACCGTAGCTACCATCCGCAAGGCCATGATATAGAAAAAACGGGAAGCTAAAAATAACCGGAATACTTTATGATTTAATGGAGAAAGGCTTGGCCGGGTAAACTGCATGGAGGCAAAGATAGAGTCACTGGGATAGTTTACTTCTGCGCTCTTTGCTCCTCTTTTTAAAGTGCAGGTAAACCAGTATAGAAAGATAAGAGGAGATAACACCAACGATCATCCCGGCTAATACGTCGGTAACAAAATGCTGCGCTAAATACACCCGCGAATACCCAACAAAAAAAGCAATTAACGGAAAAAACACGGCTGCCCATTTTTTATTAATAATAATGGCTAAAAGCAATGCCAACGTAAACGCCGTGCTTGTATGCCCTGATGGAAATGAGTTAGCATAAGCATCCTTCCCATTCATTAACGGCACCGCCCTCGCCAAATCATGCAAAGCTCGTAGCGGCCGGGCTTCATCGGCAAAAACTACCCGCTTAAGAAAATGCGTGAGAAAGGTGCAAATAACCAACGAAGCCAGCACCATCATAAAATAGTGGCGTTTATATAACAGCACATATAGAAAAAGGGGCACCCAGATAATGCCGTCACCCAGGTAAGTCAAGTAAGTAAAGAAATAGTCCAGGCGGGTCGAGTTTGAGCCATTAATGAAAAGAAAAGACTCCTGCCTGCCATAAACGGCAACAAAAACCCCTACTAAAAAAGACATTGCCAAACAAACCAGCACGGCAACACGGTAATGCTGATATTCTTTACTTTGCAGCTTCATAAAAGTGTAAAGATAAAATCACAGAATGGGCCAGTATCAAAAACATTACTTAATAACCGGGGGTGCAGGATTTATAGGAAGCCATGTGGTTAATGCCTTAAAAGACGATAAAGACCTGCAACTGACCATCATTGATAATTTCGATAGTTTTTATCCAAGGCAAATAAAATTGTTAAACACGATCGGGTGGGAGAAGTATCAAAACATTTTGCTTCTAGACCGAAGTCTGACTGATCTTACTTCACATGAACTGGCTAAAATTCTTCCGCAAAAGGTAGATGCAATCATTCACCTTGCCGCTAAGGCCGGGGTAAGGCCGAGCATCAATAACCCCACCGCTTACCAGCAAACTAATATTCTCGGAACGCAAATGCTTCTTGACTTTGCGGGGGAAACAAACGTACCGCATTTTGTATTTGCCTCATCGAGTAGTGTATATGGTATAAATGAAAACCTGCCCTGGAACGAAGAAGAAAAGCTGCAACCTATCTCTCCTTATGCTATGACTAAACTTGCCGGTGAAATGGCCGGGCACGTGGCTTCGCATTTATACGGGTTGCGGTTTATAGCGCTTCGGTTCTTTACGGTGTTTGGTCCGGGGCAAAGGCCCGATTTAGCCATTCATAAATTTGTAAAAGCTATCGAAACCGGCGAACCGATTACAATGTATGGCAACGGATTAACCAGTAGGGACTATACATACGTAGCCGATATTGTGCAGGGAATTTTAGCGGCTATCACCTACTCAGCAACACCGTTCGAAATCATTAACATTGGTAACCATTATTCTAACTCTTTAAAAGATTTAATAGCGGCTGTTGAAGAAGTAACGGGTAAAAAATCAATTATTGATACACAACCCGAACAAGCCGGTGATGTGCCGCATACATTCGCTGATGTTGCTAAAGCGCAACGGCTTTTACAATATAACCCGCAAACGAAGTTGAAGGATGGGGTGAAGGCTTTTTATGATTGGTTTCTGCAGCATAGGGAACTATTACTACATGCCTAAAATGCCGGTTCAGGGCTGTACGATCCGGGATTCAAGTTGAGTGTGGACGAGCAATTTTTAAGACTTTGTTACAAACTGTTCCGGTAATGAAGTTTGCCAGTAACAATCCTATCCTACACCGTAATTTCCAGTGTATCTTTTGCTATTTGTTTTTGATACACTTTACGTACCTGGTAGGTTTTTTTACTTTGCGATTCGTAATAGGTACGCACCGCTATCTCTGCTAAAATGCCGATAGTAATCATTTGAATGCCACCGAGTAAAAAAATTAATCCGAGAATTAAAATCGGCTTTCCCCAAATGTCATAACCAAGAATCTTCAATACCAGTAAATATAAATTTATCAATAAGCCAAGCCCAAAACTTGTAAAGCCCAGCGTACCAAAAAGGTGCATTGGCTTTTGCATATAACGTCTAAAAAAAACCATCAGTACAAGGTCGGAAAGAACTTTGAAGGTTCGTCCAATTCCATACTTGCTTTTACCAAATTGGCGTGGGCGGTGTTTTACATCTACCTGCGTAATACGGGCTCCCTGTAGCTTTGCAAGCACCGGAATAAAACGGTGCAACTCGCCATACATTCCAAGGTCTTCGGCAATTTCTTTCTTAAATATCTTCAGCGTACAGCCATAGTCTTTAATATAAACACCTGTCATACGGCGAATGATCGCATTGGCAATCTTGCTTGGAACCTTGCGCAGTACAGCACCATCTTTACGGTTTTTGCGATTGCCCGCTACTACATCCCAATCTTCCCTTTTCAACAAATCAAGCATGAACGGAATATCGGTGGGATCATTCTGAAGATCACCATCTAACAAGGCAACATAGGTTCCGTTTGCATGGTCAATGCCAGCGGTCATAGCGGTACTCTGACCGTAATTTTTTCGAAGTTCTACCAGCACTGTCCTGTCGTTTGCGTATTCTATGATACGCTTGCGGGTAGCATCGGAGGAGCCATCGTCCACTAAAATCACTTCATAATCAAAATTGCTCAAGGCATTGTGTACTGCTTCTAAAAGAGGCTTAATATTATCCTCTTCATTCATCACCGGGATAACAAGAGAGAGTTCTTTCATACAAAAGGCGAAGGTAAGAGTTTAGGGTTTGGAGTCTGGAATTTGCAATTAGCGTAACA
>DASQMG010000269.1:0-15623 GCA_035645595.1 Flavisolibacter sp.
GCTTTGTATTTCCTCTTTTGTAGTTTCAAGTTCCTCATTCAGGCTTTGCAATTCCTCGCCGCCCGATAGTAGTTCTTCGTTGGCGCTTTGCAACTCTTCGTTAGCAGCCTCCTGGTCTTCCGTGATAGAGCGCATATCTTCACGCACTTGTGCCAGTTCCTTTTCCAGGTGTTCAATAAGGAGTAATTCCGCACTCTTCTTTTTAGCCTCCGCCTTTGTTGCTTTTTTAGCCTCCTTTTTGATCGGTGCAGAAACTTCTTCCTTTGATTCTTTGAAAAGAACTAAAAAATAAGCGTCAATTGTGTTATGCAGTGGAATCACTTCAATGTCAGCTTTCCGGGTACCCCTATCTAAAGGAATGGCCTCCTTTTTTACTATCTCATTGCTGCTTTTCGCTCTATGTAGCGCATTGCGCAGCTCAAAGGCCAGGCCGCTGCGGGCCATCGTTAAAATATTGAAGCTTGCCTTTCCGGGCGGTGCTTCCAGGTAGGCGCTGGTAATTCCACGAAACTGTAAGATCTCAGCATGCTCATTAACCACCACGCCTACCGGGGTGTACATGGAGAGCAAAGCATCATCAGCCGCTTTTCCAAAATCGTCCCTTATAAGGTCACCCGTTTTCAAACGGTCGTCGTTTCGCTTTAGTACGGTTTCGATGCTGTCCGTTACAGCCTGCATGTATTTACTGGCTCCTGCTTTCCTTATATAGATTTTTTCCTTGTCGTTATATACGGTGAACTGTTCCGATGATTGGCCTGGAGATTCGGATTTGCCCAGGAGGAGGAAACCTTTTACGTTTAACGCATAATGAAAAGTGCTCAATGCCCTTTTCTGAAGGTAAGATTCCATGTATATCAAAACATTGCGGCAACTGATAATGTCCATTTTAGCAAAAGGCGGGTCTTTCAAAAAATTCTGGCAGGCGAATACGCACATTTGCCGTATTTCTTTATTCACCTGATAGCTGCCATCCATGCGGGTGAAAAATTCTTTTATCCTTGTTTCAGAAACTCCAGCCATGTCTTTTTTCTGGTAAATACCGATTCTTGCTTTGGCAATAACATGCTCTGAAATATCAGTCGCGAATATTTGAATTCTTTTATTAGCGATTGTATCCCCCAAGTATTCGTGAAGACAAATCGCCATAGAATAAGCCTCCTCACCGGTAGCGCAACCTGCAATCCAAATGCGCACGGGTTCAGCATCCGTCTTATCCTTAAATAATTTTGGGAAAACATTTTTGCATAAAACATTAAACGTTGTAGGGTCGCGAAAGAAAGCCGTAACCGGGATCAGTATATCCTTGAAGAGAGCTTCCTGCTCACTCTTGTTCTCTACTAAAAAAGTGTAGTAATCTTTTAGTTTCTCTGCTTTATGTAATGCTTTGCGCCGAAGTATGCGCCGGCGGATGGTTGTTTGTTTGTAGTAGGTAAAGTCAACTTTGTGTTTTGCTTTTAACAGGGCTACTATCTGCATGAATGTAGCATCATCTTTTAGTTCTCCGGCACTATTGAAATCCGAAGAACCCATATGAGAGGAGCGGATCACCTCCTGTAAATGTTTTGGTATCTCCTGGGGCGGCAGCACAAAATCTACCACCTCTGCATCAATAGCGCTCCTGGGCATTGCATGGTAAGCCGCTGACGCCTCATCCTGCGCAATAGTAATCCCGCCCTGGTCTTTTATTGTTTTTAATCCCACGGTACCATCGCTGCCAGTGCCCGAGAGTACCACGCCAATTGCATGCTCCTGGTGTATCTCGGCCAGCGAGGTAAAAAAAACATCAATGGAATTTATTTTTTCCCCTTTAACCCTCGGCTTTAATTCAAGCACGCCGTCGTTGGCGATCAATGTTTGATTAGAGGGGATAACATAAATATGATCCGGGTATACCTTAAGATGATCGGTTATCTCCACCACCGGCAGGCTGGTAGTTTTCTGAAGTATATCGGCCAGGATGCTTTCATACTGTGGTGCCAGATGCTGTACTAAAATGAAGGCCATGCCAGAGTTGTGGGGAATTGCTTTCACGAGGGATTTAAACGCATCCATGCCGCCGGCAGATGCGCCTACACCCACTACCGGAAAGCGATTCTCAGACATTATTTTAGTTGTATTGTTTTCTGTTTTTGCCATTTTTCTAACCGGGATTGAAAGTTACATTATTATGTGCTTTTAGGTGGGCCTATTGCATTACAGTAACTTCAATGTGTCTAACCCGTAACAATCTCAACATGAATACCACCCCAATCATCTATATTATTGACGATGATCTTGAGGATCAGGACTTCTTGATTGAAGCAATAAAGGCGATTGATTTATCAATTAGATGCTATACCGCAATGAATGGGCAGGAGGGCCTGAATATATTGGAAGCAAATGCGGTGCCCTTTCCCTCCCTCATATTTTTAGACCTGAACATGCCCCGTATAGATGGACGTAAGTTTTTGAAAGCGATAAAAAGGCATCCTGAATTCAACACGATACCTGTTATCGTTTATACGACGTCTGACAATGAAAATGACAGGCATGAGGTGATGGATTTAGGTGCCACGGACTACTTGGTAAAACAATCGGATTTTTCTTCTCTGAAGGCCAGTTTAGCCACCGTTATTTCATACACTGAATGGTAAAGGGGTGGTGGGAATTATGACATAGATAATGGGAATTGTATAATAACGCTTTTGAAAGGACCAATACCTTCGCATAGGTTTTCATCTGATATTGGATTTTTTACCGGGCGGGATTTCTATCCAGCCCTTTCTTTTTACTACCCCTGGCATTATTGAAAAAACCGTGAATTATATAATAAGATGATTGAACTATATAGTATCCGGCAAGGCTTTTATCGTCAATTTTATACCCGGTAGCCAGCAGTAAGTTTTTGACCGGTTAAGTGGGTTTAGAAAATGTTTTTATAAACACCCTTTTTATACTGCCTTCTCCACAGGAAGGCAGTTGATCGGACTGTGAGGTATTACTATAAGGACAGGCCTTGTGAAATCTATATAATGGTACCCCCTGAAACTAAATATGTTGATTCTTACAGCCGCCTTTATGATAAGTATGCCCCGGCCTTATATGGTGTCATTCTTAAGCTAACACCCGATGTTCAACTCGCCACCAATATTTTAGAAAGGAGCTTTATAAAAATTTGGGAAGCGCTGCCTGTTTATGAGGCTGCCCATGGCGGGAATTTTAGTATGATGCTAAGAATTACATTACACGAGTGTAAGAACACTATAGGTCTTTCTCAAAATAGTGTAAACCATCTTTTTCTCAAACAGCAAGGGTTTCATTAAAAATTCAAACGGTTCTTCTGCACCAAGGGTGCACCCGCAAAAGATGTGATTGCTATGCCGGTACTTCTATCCCTTACATTAGAAATAAATCGTATGCGTGTGAATTTGTTATAGACAATTCTGACTTTCCGGGTTTCATATTTGTAGTAGTAACCAACAAAGAACTTATGGCAGAATTTGGGGAGGATATAACCATAAAAACGGATGGCAACAACCGGCTCTGAAGAAAAGATGATTACCCCCCAATTCATAGCATTGCGACAGGCACTCTTTGATGTTATAAAAGAAACGCCGGCGTTTCTTTTGGCGAAAGCAGAACTTAGGGTATTGGAAAAATCGCAAAATAATACCGGTAGCTTTAGAGAATTGCCCCGATAAGTTAGATACAAAAACAATAAATACTTTTCAATTCTATTTTATTTCCCTGATACCCGCCAGCGGGCTTTCCGTGTTCTCTTACCAGAGAAAGGAATATGCCATCGGAAGATCGCAAGGTCTTTGATAATTTGGGCGTGGTTGAATTTCACACTTATACAATTGTAGCAACCTGGCTGAAAAACTACAACAACGTAATCATTGCCAGATATATTTTTTATTCAACAGGTACCTTCTGCACGGCTTTGTTTCAATTACAGTTTACAGCGTTACTTAACGCTTTTCCTCTATCCGGAATATGGTGCCTCCACTTTTTTCAAGCCGCAGTTTAATAATTTTATTTCTGTTGAGACTTTCTTCCTTAACCGCGTAATCGGCGCCCACTTTGTCTGCATTTATGCCGTCAGAAAAAATGGTGGCTGTATAAGTCCCTTCTCCCAGGAATGAACAGTCAAGTGTCAGTTCTCTCGAAGCCTCGTTTGTGATGGCAGCACCGTACCAGGTATTACCCGACTTTCTCACGGTTAAGATGTACTCACCCATTTTACCGCTTACCACCTTACTGTCATCCCATGTAGTAGGAACTTTGGAGAGAAACCTCGTAACCACTGTGTCGCTTTCGTAAACATGAGGAGCATCGGCCAGCATCTTCAGGGGCTCATTGTATAAAACAAACAAGGCCATTTCATTACAGCGGGTTCCCCGTACCATGGGCAGTGTAAAAAATATGGGATGAAGCGCATTTACATTATTACGCATACCGCCCGGAGTGAAGTCCATAGGTCCCTGCAAGCTCCTTGTAAAAGGTAATATTGCTTTATGGGTTGCTGTTACCTTGTCTTCCAGTTTGTTGTACTCATTTCCCAGTACCGCTTCGTAATTGATAATATTAGGATACGTTCTTGACAACCCGGTTGGTTTTGTACAGCCATGAAAATCTACCAGCAACTTTCTTTTGGCTGCTGCCTGCGCAATCTCCTCATACATTCTTATTCCCGTCTGGTCTTCCCTGCCGAAAAAATCGGCCTTTACCCCTGCTGCACCAAAACCGGCAAACAGGTCTAACGCTTTATCCAGTTGGGCATGCAACGTATGGCCCGGACACCAGAGTATCACACGTACACCCTTGCTTTTTGCATATTCGATAATCTGCTTAATATCTACTTCAGGGTTTACTAAGGCAAGGTCATATTTGTCCGTCCACAACCAATCCACCATGATGTATTCCAGGTTGTATTTGGCAGCAAAGTCAATCTGGTATCGATAGGTAGCCGTGTTTATGCCTCCCTTAAAATCTTTGCCTTCCACTGTATAGTCGTGCCACCAGTCCCAGGCCACCTTACCCGGCTTTATCCAGCCTGTTTCGGGGATAGCAGATGGCTTTGATAGCTGATACACCAGATCGCAATCGGCAAAAGTTTCATCCCTTTCACTTACAATCAATACACGCCACGGGTATTCTCTTGTGCCGCTTGTAGCAGCGAGGTAGCCGGCTTCTTTATCGGCCACCATTGCGTAATTACTAAACATGCCCGGCTTTACGGTAAGTGCATACTTCTCAAATGTGCCGGCTAAAAAATTTTCATAGTCGTTACCCCGTTTCAAAAACAAACTCGGGTAATCGCGAAGATCGGCCTCGGTTATTGCCACCTTAATACCCGGTGTTGATTGTACAACCAGGGGCAGAAATATTTTATCTTTTGAATTGTTGAAATTGGTGATAGAAGCCGCATCGAGGGAAACGTTCCTGTAATTGCTTTCATAAGATTGTCCATCCAGCATCCACGCTGTTGTGCCAAAATTAAAACGGTAAGCTACTTCCTCTCCCTGTACATATACTTCCTTTTCCTTTAAGCGGGTTTCAAAACGATAGGCCATGCCATTGTTATACACCCTGAATTTTACAGAAAAATTTCCTTCAAATTCCAGTGTTAATTCATTGTATACATCCCTGATTTCCTTTCGGCTTCCCCATACCGTAGTAATACTTTTATTTACGCTTTGAGCCGATGAACCTTTTAGTTTGGGAAGGTACCCCAGCGTTTTATTATTAACGGTAATGGAAAGCGGTGAGGCTTGTAAAACAATCGTTTTATTGTACGATACCTGGTAATAGATCTTCTCGGAAAAGATGATGCGGACATGCATATTCCTGTCCGGGGAATACACCTCTTCGCCCATTGCCTGTAAAGTCAGTAAAAAACTGCCTGTTAGTAGTAACAAGAAAGGCGCTAAAACACGGATTTTTTTCATGACGGATTTGATGACTTTTTCGATGTGAAGAATAGACGACTGTTTATTGCCTTAATAAAAAGAGCGTCCCTTAGAAAAAGGACGCTTTCTATCGATTGCTGCTATAGGTGAAAATGCTAAATGAGTATGCAATATCAGTAATAACTTTCCTTGGTTTCTCCATTTATTCCGCTGTCTTTTCCACTATGTTAGCTTTGAATTGATTACCGGCTTTCACTTTAGAAAAATCAGGTTCGGGGCAGCCTGCATGCAGGACGTAACATGATTGGCCGTACCGTAGTATGGAGTAGCTTTTTTACCCACTCCGTTATACTACTAACCCAATAAACGATTGAATAAGAAAGTCGCAGTGAAGCAAAGTTGTATCCGCTGCTCGGATAGGTCAATTAATGCCGAAGAAAATAATTCTTGCAGAAGGTTCCGTGAACTGAACACTGATGATGGCGTGGCCCTGGGCATCATTTTTCAGGTCTACACCGTTGGTTGCCCAAAAGTTTTTTACAACCCGCTTGTTAGTAATGTATCGATAGCTGCCGGGTGCATTGGCAAAAATCACTACGCAACCCTTGCCTGTTTTCGGGTTGATTTTTTCATAAATTTCAGGACTTCCACCTGGCTCCCCGGTCTTTAACATCTGCGCCGCAGTGATATCATCACGAACAATTTTATACCGCGATAACACAGAATCAAAAAGCTGCACACCGTTTTGCGAAGTCTTGAGGATTTCACCCCAGATGCCGTTCTGCCCCAGTATAAGCGAAGCAAGGTTGATGACCTGTGAGGTACGTGGTTCGTCTGGCTGATAATGGGTTAGAAACAAAACAGATGGAATCCATTTGTCGTAATCGAGCACGGAGCGAACGAACCATCCACGGGCCGGGCCGGGCTGCACAAAAATGTTAGGATTGTTATTTGGCAAAACACTCTTCCACGTAGGTGCCAAATCAAAGTTGTGATAGTAGGGACCATTGTTGATTATAAAATACTTTCCCGCGGAAAGAAATTGCAATCCAACACAACGGCCGTCTTCGGTGATATCAAAATCAAAAATTGAGTGCGGAGCTTCCTTGAGTACTTTGTCAATGATTTTCACCATGTAAGCGGGCTGCAAAAATGAATACCGTTCCGCACGTTCCTGAATAGAGGCCGCTTCAGTGCCATGGTGGTGGTGGGCATCATTACATCCATACTGTCCAACAGCATCCCACTTGAAATAGGACACACCTAACTCTTTGGTCAGTTCAATAAGCCGGTTGGCAAAATCTTCCCAATAGTCACTTACCATGCATAGGTCGATGCTTTGTTCTGTTTCCCAGATCTCCCTTGGCTCACCATGTTTTCCATTCAGCGACATCTGATTTTTGACATTGCGCTTATACATGTCACTTGATAGCGCCGCAACGGTGGGATTGAACCAAAGGCCCAGTTTCATTTTGTACTGCTCCAGCTTAGCCCGTACCTGTTTTAATTCATCAGGGAACAGTTCTTTATTCACTGCCCAGTCACCGGTTTTCCTGAACCAACCCGCATCTATCACAAACACTTCTATGCCCATGTCATGGGTACGGTCAATTTCTTTCAATGTCTGCTCAAGGTTCATGGAGGTGAGGTACTTCTTTCCGCTCCATTGCACTCTTTCCTGTCGTCCCCAGGTATTGTAAAAGATATAAGGTCTTCGGCTTTCTTTATTTTCAGTGAGATACCGTAACACAAAGTCGCGGTAGTTTTGAGCCAGTTGGTCTTCGTTGCCTGCTACACCTGCTACATTAAACCACACGGATTGAAAGCCATCTGCAGGCTGATCGCCCAGGTAATTTCCTTTAACTGCCTCTACGGCTATTTTATTATTACTACCTAAGGTGAACTGCAGAAAACGGTCGGGGTATTGCGAACCATGTTCATAAGCAGCCAGGAACATTGTTCCTCCTCCACCTGTAACAACTATTGGTCCCATGAAAGAAGTGCCATTTATAAAATGGCGTTCATCCAGCAAAGCTTCTGTTCTGTTTGTGGCATGAAAGCGTTCGTTGAACTCCGAAAGCCGTACCTCCTTTACCTGCGGTACGGGTGACGTAAAGGAGAGATAGCTGATGTTGTCTTTCCCTTCTTTCTTAGTGAGCTTTGACGATTGTGTGCTTCTGAGCCCGTAGCGGAACCGCAATACAGGATTGTCAGGAGCCACCTGAAAGGTGATGAGCAGGCGCAGGTCTTTTCTTTGTTTATAAGCGCCTTCAAAGCTATATTCGGTTGCGCCGTTCTTTAATTTTCTTGATGCGGCAGCCGGCTCCAGGCGTGGCAAAACGGCACCAGCAGGCTGTCCGTCTATCTCAAACTGTGGAAGACGAATAATGAATTGCCTGCCCGTTCCTTTCACTTTGTAAGTGAAGTTGGCAATATTTGATGCCGGCCAGGAAACCTGGTAAAAAGCATTGGAAAGTTCTTTATCCACAGAGCCCGGCTGGGCTCGAAGCAGGGAAGGCATTGACAAGTGCACTGCAGACAGAAGAACAAAAACACAAACTCTGGAAAGCATTTGCTGCAATGTTCCGATGTTCGATCGTATTGAAAGTTTTCTCATAATAACAACATGACAACTCAGTATAAAGCTATCTTATCAATCATAAATTCTTTTACCGAAAAAGATATTCAGCTATGGTCCGCGCAGCCGGATTGTATGGAACGCGGTTATTGAGCAGTACCTGGCAAATTACAAACGAACCCTTACCGAACGGTTTTTCCGAGACCGCATTGGCGTAAGCATTCCTGGCCGTCCAGCCAGTATTGCCTGTAATAAGAACGGGTGTCCAATTATTCGACAAGACCATTGCTTTTAACATCGGCTGTATCATCCCTGATTCGCCATCATACCAAAACTTCATATCCCGTTCCTGCAATTGCTTTGCAAGTGGATGTGAAGTTGCATTGCTCACAAAATAATAAGCACCCATTGTTGGCTTTACTACTCTAACAGTATCGCCGGCAATTGTATAGGCGCCTTCCGGCAGATTAAGGAACACCAGTTTTTTTCCGGTTGCAACCAGCGAATCATAATAGCCATGCCGCACCTGATAGGTTGCCACGTCACTAATTACAATTGTTTTAGCATTTGCAGTGGATGCATTGGATTGAATATTTAAATCTTTCAGCAACTGGCTTGCTGCCAGGTTATTGCCTGCCGCCATTACTTGCGCCATGATTTTTGAGGCAGATGGAAGAACAGAAAACTCCTGCATTGCTTCATGTAATGCGTTGCCCCTGGCATCAAAGATGGAGGCACGAATTGTAACCAAGGAACGACTTTGAACCGGCGGTAATTTCATGTCAATAGTTCCCTGGTACAAACTACCATTAATCACCTTTGCTGCAGTGATACGGGAAGACTGGATCACTCTTCCTTCCACCTCTATCTGATATTTTATTATGGCGTTTTGGGGAAAGCTGTTCAGGTCATTACATAACCACAATTCGCTTTGTAATTGTTGTCCACCGAAATAATGCATCCTGTCACTTCGCCAGTTTAAAGCAAGTGGTGTAAGCGCATCCCTGTAGGCATACCATGCCGGTTTCGGCTGCCTGTCCACATCCATGATGGCTTTCATCCAACCGGCAGGCCATGCATCAATAAACAAATGGATAGCCGTAGAAATAAGATCATTATTTCGGCGGAAGGCTTCCGTCATAAGTCGTGTTGCCTGCTCCTGGTGAAGTTGAGAAGTGCTGATCCACTCCCTGATATTCGCTTGTTTATTAAACCACATATAGTGAAAGCGAAATGTTTGCGATTGTGATATTTTTGATGGATCCCAGTAAGAAGTATCGGTAGCCGGCAACCACTCTTTTGGATAATACTTTTTCATGGTATTATAATCATCAAGGCCTTCGGCACCAAACTCACCACAGCCGTAATACCAGCCTGGCTTTACCGGAACCCAGTATCCTTTGATCATCTGGCCAATGCCTAAACCGTGCCCATTGTACCAAAAATTATACACATGGTTATCAGGCAAACCAGGTGATGGCGGATCATAATCGCCGTCGCCGGCTTTAATAACCCTGTCCGGATTGGCACTTAACACCGCTGCATCAGCTGCTGAAAAAAACTTTGCAAAATCTTCGTATGTATCCAGGTGCCTGTGAGGGTTGCCCTCTGCATTCGGGAAACGCTCATTGATATAAGTCACCATTATATTGCATGGATGGCTGCGTACCAGCCTTTCCATTTCATGTGCCTGCCGAACCGTCTCGGCCCATTTATTCCGCCGAAGTACACCAAACAGCGGAAGATCAGTTTGTGTCATCATTCCCAACCTGTCACAATATTCATATACCTCCTGCTGCACCGGCATTTGGGTCATGCGCAGGTAATTCATGTTGGTGATCTTAGCCAAAAGAATATCATCGATTAACCGTCCTGTATCCTTGCGCATAACACTCAGCATCAGGTTACCCATATTATTGGCACCGCGTAATCTTACCGGCTTTCCATTTAGGTAAAACATGCCTTTTGGTTTATGCAGTGTATCCTGTGTAAATGACCGCATACCAAACTGCTTTGTGGCTACATCCACCACGCGGTTCGCCGTATCTACTACCGCTAGCTGCATCTGGTATAACCAGGGATTTTCACTGCTCCATCTTCTTGCTTTGGGAATGGCAATTTGCCACTTCAGGAAATTAACGCCTAAACCCATTAACAGTTTTTTGTTCTCCCAATCCGTTGATTTGGCCAGATCACCCACTCCCGGAACATGAACGGTTCGTGGCTCGTAGCGTTTATTTTCATATACTGTCTGGCCGAAGTTTTGTCCAAACAGGGAATGCCTGATGGTAATCTCTTTATAATCGTTTGAGGCGTTTTGCACTTCTATCCAAACTTCCGCACTATCGGTGTTGCCCAGTGGTCGCACAAATACATCGGTTATATGAACCAAAGGCCGCCTTTCCAAATAAACTTCCTGGTTAATGCCCATTGCCGGTGGGTTATGGTGCCAGCCCAATACCGGATCATCATATCCCATTCCCGTTGCTGCATATACTTTATCGCCGTCAAACTTTTTACCGTCATCTCCCACATGTCCAAGCATCGGGTAATCGTTTTCCACTTTAATCACCAGTATATTATTTCCGTTTTTTAAATACGGTGCAATGTTAAATTCGAATGAAATAAAACTGCCTTCGTTGGTTCCGCATAAATTACCATTGATAAAGACAGATGCTCTATAATCTACTCCCTTAAACATAAGGAACATTGCTTCCTGCTTTACATCGAATGCCGGCTGGGCGAGCACAGAGCGGTAGTAGGTTACAGCCTTTCCTAATGGCGGGCCGTAATGTGGCAGTTTTACTTTCTCCCATTTTCCCTCACCCCCAAGAACCCGGCTAAAATCTTTTCTATCTTCTTCTGTTTCTATCCGCCAGTCAAAGGATTGCAATGTAATGCGGGTGCGTGTAACTTCTGCTTTCGGTGCAAGATTTTGCAGATAGGGTGCATATAGGTTTCTGATACTGTGGAGTGCCACCGCCAGTTCTTCTTTTGTATCCAGTTTGTTCATAGGCACAAAAGCGTTTGCAGCAGAGGGGTGCAATGGCAATGGCCTGTGCCTGACAACCGGTGGCTTTGGTGTAGTTAATAAACTCAGGCGAGTTGCTGCAGCTTTATTGCCAATGTCGGCAAAGCGGTCATTGCCCTGAGACCATGAATGAAACGTAATTGTACCAAAGAAAAAAATGGCAAAAAGGCGGCTAATAATTCTCACTATGCTAGGGGTTAAAGACAATCGTCTTCAGTTTTTGAATTGAAAAATAAGGGGGCAGGTGCAGCCAAGCGTTGCTGTGTTACTATTGGTTTCCAGCTCCGGTTAAATAGTTAATACAGTATCAGGAGCAACACTATAAAAAATAACCTGGCCCGATGTTAAGCCGCTTGTTTCCTGTTGTACATCTGCTGGTATTGCTGCGGTGTTTTGCCGGTAATTAGTTTGAAATACCTGTAAAAATTGGCAAATGTATTAAAGCCGCTGGCATCGCAAATGTGTCCGATCGTCAGCTGGTTTTCTATCAGCAATTTGCAGGCATGCCCTACCCTTATTTCCTGTAAAAACTCGCTGTACGTTTTGCGTGTATGGGATTTAAAATGCCTGCAAAAAGAGTTGGGGCTCAAATGTGCGATGGCTGCGATTTCTTCCAGGGTTATTTTCCGATGAAAGTTGGCAAGGGAGTAAGCATAAATCTGGTTGATGGTTTCTGTTTGAGACGCATCGTGATTTGGAACAAACCCTTCTGTACAAAGTAACTTATGGTGCGAACTTGCTGTTATCTCAAGGGCATTCAGCAACAGCAACAACTTTTTACAATCAGAAGTCTTCGGCATTTGAAACAGCAGGTCCACAACCTGGTCCCGCACTGATTCGTTTATCAGAATACCCCTTTTTGCGTTCTGAAGTAACTCCCTGATTACTTTGTTTTCCGGCAGTTCCATGAACTTTTCGCCCAAAAACCCCGGATGAAAATGGGCAACTACTGCTTCACAGTGTAAGCCGGAATTTTCTCTGTAATATTCTTCTGAACAGTGCCAGTAGTGCGGCAAACCGGAACCAACCAATATCAGATCACCCTTACTAAATGCTCTTATATTGTCACCAATAAATTCTGTACCGTTTCCTTCCTTGATGTAAACGAATTCAATTTCAGGGTGGTAATGCCACCGGTCAAAGAAGAAAGGAACAACATCATGCCGGATACTGAACGAGCTTGAAGGTGAAAGTGCAATTTTGAGTAGATGGGGTTTCATAACATTTTAGTTTACAAGCAATCAAATAAGTAATATTCGCAAGAAAAGGAAAAGCAAAACCATGGTCAAAAACGGGTATACATCTTTCTATCAATTAGTGTGGCTTTCGCTTCGCATCATCATTCAATTGTAACCCATCCCACCCGCCGGGTTACCTGTAAAGGAATAGTACAGAAACCCGTAGTCCAAACCTTGTACACGCCATTAAATGAAGCAACCCTATTTGTTTTTGGACCTTTAAGTGGAATGGTACTGCAGGCCCCATTGATCTTCATGCGGAAAGCATTACCAGGTTCCAATTTAATATAACCTCTACACTGTTTATAAGTAGTTGTTGGTGCAATCATCTGCCCCGGTGTTGGATAGATAATGTTGACAGACTCCAAGCGGGCAGAAGGATTGAGAAACATCATTGTTGTTTTTCCCGTGAAAGAAAAATCGACCTTATCAGCGTGCCCTTCTTCTTCACCTTCTTCGGAGCCTCTCATAGAAGCGTTTAAAGCAATAGTGGAATTACAATAATAGATGCGGAGTCTCTTGTATGCTTTTTCGTCTCTGTTACCAGAGGTGCAGTATTGAATATGACCGATATTATGCTTTGGTTGACTCACAATCGTTTAAATACAAGCGAATAAAAGATATAGAACAAAATCCATTTTAAAGAAAGAGAGATTTTATTCCCGTTTCAGTTACTAATCAATAGTTTAAAAGTACCTGCTTTCCCATCATCCCAAGCCCTAATGCAACAATAATTTCATTTCAATTAAGCTGTTCGAAAAATCCAAATAAGAAAGAACTATTAAGAACCACTACTATAACATCCTAAAATTGAAACAATTGGTAGAGAAGCAAGATACCCATTTTGGCTTTTTAATCAACTATTTTAGCACTAAAACCCTATAAAGTACAATAATGATGGCAAAATAATTGAGAAAGGTTGTGATTATGATGGTCTCTTTTGAAGGGAATATTAAATGCGGGCTGTACTCTTTAAGATCAACAGTTATGTTGAGGCTTCCGGGCGAACCTTTTACAACCTATTGGATACCCCTCCCCTTCATCAAAGAATTATCACTACGTGCTAATATAAAAAGCCGCCTCACATACATGAGACGGCTTCTTTCTAAATTAAACTCAAGCACTTACTCAAAAAGAATTACCTGAATGGTTTCACAGCCAGTTGAGGCAATAAAACTTTAATGATTATCATACGCATCCTGTTGGATATGCTGCACATTAAATAAAAGCTGCATTGCCAACGACAGGACCGTCGTTCAATCGTTACCAGGAGTTTGATTTCATAAGACTTTTATTTAAAAGTTTGTATTAGTTATGCGCCTTAATTTTTAATCACCTTTTGAGTGTACCTCTCCTCCCCGTTAGATACCTGCAACTGGTATACTCCCTGAGCCATATTTTTACCCAGTTCAAGTGTTTGTGTTGCAGCTCCACCGGCGTGGTTGATTACTTTCATATAAACCTGTTGCCCAAGAACATTAGTCAGGGCCAGCGTATACACACCTTTTTGCAGGTTGATTTCAAGAATAAGGTTGTTACCGTTAATTGGGTTTGGATATACAGTTATTTCACCAACACCTTTACCCATATTTACCTTTACAACCTGTGTATACTGTACTTCACCGGTTTTGCTGATGGCTTTAATCCTATAATAATTGTTTCCGTTGTTTGGATTGGCGTCGAACCAGTCATAGGTAGCTGACGTAGCATTACCCCTTGCCATTACCGTCCCCGCGTCTGCAAACTGAGCCCCAGTTTTGGATTTTTCAACCCCGTAGCGATCGATATTTATTTCAGTAAGCGATGTCCACTCCACCTGTATACCCTGTGCTTTTTGGTAAGCTTTTATAGAAGTAATATTGACGGGTAGAGTATTAGTAGGCGCCACACTAATGACGAACGTCTTAACCACACTGGTGTTGCTACTTGGTGCAACGTTTGAACCGTCATCCTTCAAAACAACCGAAACCGTTACATTACCCACTACATTTTGCTTTAATGTAAACGTAAGTTTTCCTGATACCGGATCAATAGCAGGCTGAACAGAAAATAGGTTGTTATTGTCGTTAGTTAGTTCGAAACGAAGTGCCTGGTACATTTCCGGGTTGGCATCATCGATTACCTGTGCAAAGTTGCTAACGGAGTCTTCAGTTCCAAGTGTTGTTATCACTTTGACTGTATCCAGGGATAGTGTGAAGGTTGGCGCATTGTTTAAGGTGCTTGTATTTCTATACAACAGAAACATGCTTCCTACTTTATCACTTGGAGTAAAACCAGCAAAATTAACAGATGCATCATTGTTCTGGCTCCATGTTGAAGGATAATTAGTAACTGCCTCTGATACACGTGACAGGGTTACTGTATTGCCTGCCTGAATATCTTGGATCATAGTCATGAAAGGATTTCCAAAATAACCTAAGTATTCAAATGTGCTTATGGAAGCCTCCGAATTTTCGAACTTATACATTGTTGAAGTTCTGGAATCGTGCGTTGAGTAGATGTAACCTCCAAACTGCTCTACTTTAGCATTTTTGGCATGTATAATGCCTCCCACACCCTCCGTTTTCAGACCTAAGCCCCAATAAGTACCTCCGTTCATATCAATTTTAAGTGTATTGGCTTCCGGATCAATTTGTCTGGCCCATACATTGACGTTGGTGAACTTCATAAAACCCATCGAGCAACTTTCGAAAAATGCTTCCCCACCAGTTTGTTCCATCGATGGTATACCACAGTTTTTAAAGATTAAAGTTCTTCCGCTTTCATTTTTAATATATCCTTGCGGACTTCCGCCGCCGCCACCTATATTGTTAAACTCGATTTCGGGGTGTGTACCTGGTTCAATAATCCAGTTGATCGCAGTTAACGGTCCGCTGGTTCCACCG
>DASQMG010000270.1:0-2201 GCA_035645595.1 Flavisolibacter sp.
CGACCGACAGCCCAAACGGTTCGCGAGTGGTTTTCTGAACTTCAGGAAATGAAATACGGCGAAGTGACCACAGTAAAAAAATCTGTTTCTTTCACACTGATTACAGTTCCCACACCCACATATCCCACAATAGCCTCAAACCCAGATACAGAAAGGCTTAAAGTATCCCACAGTAGTCTCAAACCTATTCCCACAGTTCCCACAGTAAATGATGCTGACTGTGGGAACTGTGGGATAACTGTGGGAATAGGTATCCCACACTCCGAACCTTTATCCAGTAAGGCTTTAGACCCTACTGTGGGATATGTGGGATACATTTCACCACCTTTTGAAAAAACAGAAAACTTATTGCTGAGCTACCTCACCGAACCCGAAGAATTTGCAGAACAAATCAGAAAGGCGATCGCAAACTTTGACCGACCGCTCGCCCTGGAAATTGAGGAAGCTCTGAAGGGCAAGGCAAAAGCAAAATTGAGGGATGAGGTTAAAGACGCCCTGGCACCCAGCGAAACCAAAAACTTTAAACTTTTGGCTAAAGCTGGATTTTTGCGGGGTACGCGGGTTAAATATGTCGGCGATTCTAAGTATGCCGAACAGTATGAAGGGCTAGAGTTAAAAGTTCACAGTATGGACGAATACTTCGAGATTGCGTGTCTTAAGCCTGACGGCTCTTTCACAACATGGCTGAAGCCTGAAGAGTTGGAAGCCATAAGTTAAATATCTGCCTGGTCAGCCAATCATCATTAGCAGACCAGGCTCTGCCTCAAAAAATGAATGTATGCTGACCTCGCTTTCGCGGTTGTAGGGGTGTAGATGGGGATAGTGTTCTATGCTCGTCTAGCATTAGACATCCGTTTATAGAAATGGTTGAATAGGGGTGTCAGCCATTTCTATAAACCGTTTGCCTCAATCTTATCCATTTATGGAAACGGCACGGACTGAAACCTTGCAAGCCCAGTGCTGGAAAAAGTGGCTTCCCGGATTAGATTCGCTGTGTGGGGCAGACAGTCTAAAATCGACCCCCAAATGGGGCAAGATTTTCATTTCTTCAGAGATATAAGTAAGCCTCTCTATATTAAAAGATGTAAAAACTTGCCAAATTGGTATATCACAAACTCAAACCTATGGTAGTTTTAAAAAAAACATAGAGGGGTGTAACGATGTTACGTCATATAATATCAGTTAGTTTAGCTAGTTTGGCAATGACCGCCTGTGCAAGTCTTATACCTGTAAAGGCAAATGCTGCTACTTTTGCTAGTTTAATATTGATGCCCAATCAACCTTTAGGTACCAACACTATATTAAGAAACCCTGGCGACTCACTCGAATTTACTTTATTCCTCCTAATCGATAAAGAACTTAGGCCCCGATATTCACTAGAAGTTCGAGATTATTCTATTACTTATGATGATACGGAGTTATCTCTTGTCAAAGTTGTTAACCCCATGGGGTTCAATCAGCCATTTTTTACTGATTCAGCAGTTTTAGCTACTTACATTTTCCAAGTTCTTGAATCTGTTGTAAAAGATGGAAAGAGCGATATATCTGCAACAGCAAGTTATCAAGCGCAGAGGCATGGATTTATTTACCCCGAATCCCTATCTGCTGGTAATGATCCTTATTACGATGTACAACCTGTTCCTGAACCACTAACTATCTTTGGTACAGCCACAGCATTAGGCTGTGGAGTCTTCTTCAAACAAAAGTCTTCTAAAAAGACAGTATCCTGAGTTAGTGATAAAAATTACAACTCTAAATGGGGATAGACTGTTATGTCCGCCTAGCTTTATTGTTCTGCTGGCGGTAAAACTTGATTAAACAACTTAGAGCCTGAGTTGCCTGTGCTGTGGTTAATTCAACTCACAGAGGGCTTTAAAAGTCACGTTATTGATACTGACTAGCCTTTCTTGAGAATAGGTGCAGCGGTTCGAGGGATTTTGGGAGGACTAACACCATTTCCATAAACGGTTGCATAAAGCGGTTGCCTACTGTATTAGGTAATTTGCTTAGGTTGCATAAAGCGGTTGCATAACAGGGTAGGTAACTAGACAAGCGGTTACATACCATTTCCATAAGCGGTTGCCTAAAGTGGTTGCATATTGTCTTGGGTAACTTACTTGGGTTGCATAAAGCGGTTACATACCATTTCCATAAGCGGCTGCCTAAAGTGGTTACATATTGTGTTGGGTAACTTACTTAGG
>DASQMG010000271.1:0-1652 GCA_035645595.1 Flavisolibacter sp.
ATGGGTGCTGCAAAACAATAGTCCGGATGCTGTTGCCTTAAATAGTCAGCAATGAGCGTGATGTTATGCGCAATGTTTTCAGGGACTTTAAAAACTTTATCATTTACCTGCTGCAAAATATATTCTCTGCCACCAGTTACAATTTTCCAGGTATGATTAATAAGGCCGCTGCCATAAGGAGTAACACTCGCATCATCATTGATCCCATAAGCGTTCAATACATATCGCATCATCAGCAAAATTTAGAGTGGTCATGCCTTGTATTTCTTTACTCGTTATGCATTACTTATCATCAGTATTCATCATTCAACGCAAACACCGGTTTTCGGTGCATCCATTGGCCGCTGGTAAAATCAGGGAATTCAATTGTCTGGTGTCTTCGCTCAATGGACTTTTCGCTCAACGGCGCAATAGCGCTCCAGGCAGCAGCATCATATACATCCATTGGCGTAGGAATTTTGCGCTTAATAGATTCGATAAAAGAATGTATGACAAAAAAGTCCATTCCGCCATGCCCTGCTCCTTCGGTATCCTTGCTCCATCTTGCCCACAGGGGATGGTCATACTTGTCCAGCCATTCTTTTGTTGGATCCCACTGGTGCGGCTTTGCCGATTTTTCCTGTATATAAATACTGTTGTTCACCTCCATCCATAAACCTTCAGTACCCTGTACTCTAAAACCTAATGAATAGGGTCGTGGAAGATTTGTATCATGCTGTAATAAGATTGTTTCACCGTTGGCACAGTTAATAGAGGTCGTCACTACATCACCTAATTTGAAGTTCACTTTTGCATTGGGATGGGCCTCTCCTCCTTTCTTTACTATGTGATTATGTAACCCTCTTGCCTTGGAAGAAAAAGAACAAAGAGAAATAAAACGATTGCCACGATTAATATTAATGTAATTAGCTATCGGGCCGATACCGTGTGTAGGATACAGGTCGCCGTTTCGATGAACTGAATGGGCCGTACGCCATTTCGCTTCGGAAAAACCTTTCTCACCAAACTCTACTCCACCTCCGTAAGGATGGATGCCGTCGTTAAACTTCACCTCACGAAGATCATGCTGGTAGCCGCCCTGCAAATGAACCATCTCTCCAAATAATCCTTGCCGCACCATATTGAGCACCGCCATAACATCGCGACGATAACAAACATTTTCCAGCATCATTACATTTCCGCCGTATTTTTCTGCAGCCTTTACTACATCCCAATGATCCTGTAGAGTAATACCAATAATCACTTCCGAACCAACATATTTAATGCCGGCTTCAAGCGAACCAACTATCATGGACTTATGCCATTCCCACGGCGTAGCAATGATGATTCCGTCCAGTTTTTCCTTTTCTACCAGCCTCTTCCACGCATAGTTATCACCGGTGTAAACCTGCGGCATCTTTTTTCCACTTTTGGCAATCATGTCTTTAGCGGTGCCGAGCATTACATCATTTACATCGCAAATAGCAACAAGATCAACGTCAACTCTGCGCAAAAGCAGTTCCAGGTGATTCTGGCCACGAAGGCCTGTACCAATGACCGCCATTCGCACCTTATTATCCGCTGCTCCCAAAGCAGCTAAGCTCCTACCGGGAATGGCAAACGAAGCTGTCGCAAGGGCCGTATTTCTTACAAATTCTTTCCTGTTCATTAGT
>DASQMG010000272.1:0-4357 GCA_035645595.1 Flavisolibacter sp.
TCACTACTGACGGCCAGCCTCTGAACAATGATGGCTCCAATGCGGTCCCACAAATTTTTACATCCAATACATCAACCCCGTTGCCTACGATTGGATTCATTCTGGAATTTTAGAACAATATTTAGCATAAGGACATTCGCAAGTAGCTTGTTTGCAACCCTGTTTTCACAAGGATTTTTTAAATATTATAATGTAGTAGTGAATACGCCACTTACCGGCAGTCTTTATTTTGGAAACCTCTGTCGTGGTTGCCATTTGAGTAAGGGATAAGAGCGAAAATCATTTTTTGGTCTCCTAAAACGATTGCAGCGGATAGCCCGGCCTGGAGCTTTGTGAGGGACGGGCCCTTCTTAAGATTTACTACAATGGGTAAGCGTTACTAAAAACCTCCTCTTTTCAGAGGAGGTAGTTTTGTATGGAAGGCGTTCTGATTTATTACGTTTCTTTTTCATCGGAACGGACGCCCTGGCTTTTCAAAGGATTGGACAGGATTAGTTTTCAGTTAGGATATCGGGACTTAAAAACGGGCTTTCATAAGGATAAAGAAAAAGATGTGGACCGGTACTGGTGTTTGGTTTTGGTTTTGGTTTTTCAGGTTTTGGGTCTTTTTGGCTTTCTCAGGATTTGGACAGGCTTGCTACTGTATCGATGGCCTTGTGATACAAAAGTACAGCGGCTGTGCCTGCTGCACAAGAGCGAAACCGCCCTTTTTACAGGCCCTCATTTTTACTGTGCTCATTCGTAGATTAACGAGGACGAAGGCGGGGCAGCTACGTATCCTCAGCGATGGTGCAGCATAAAAAACAAAAGGGCTGCATAAAAATGCTGCCCCGTTTTAAAATCCAATATCCTATGAAAAACTAAGCTAAATATAGTAGGAAAATGGCTGATAGCAATTTGATGAGTTAATATACCTTTCCAATAAATAGGGCCAAGGTAGAAACCTCAGCCCGTTTTTAATCCGTACCCTATGAAAACTATGCGTAAAAGTACATGTCATAACTTAAACTTCAAGATTTGTGCTTAAAAAAAGATAAAAAAGAGCAATCTGCTCTTAAACAAAAGCTAAGTCACCTAAAAAAGGAGATTTACAAGTCAAATAAAGCAGGTGGCTTTTTCTGGTAGTAGGCACCTGTTCCTTCTCTGTGCAAACCAGAAAAGGCTCATTTAAGAAACTGCGAAAAGCGAAACCAACGGGCAAAAAAGGTATATAATATAGCTTAACGGTATGCATCCTATCACTCATACTCACTTGGTGCAATACACTCCTGCCAGTACTCTACTATTTTCCTTATAGTATTTTCCAATGCAGCTATAGAATTGGGCTTAATAAAGAATCCCTGGACAGACATGGCATAGGCATCTATCACCGATTTCTTATTTGCCCCTGTTGTGAAAAAAAGGTAAGGAATGCACTTGGTTTGTAATTGTTCATTGCAGAAGATTTTATTGCGAAGTTCAAAACCATCGATCTTAGGCATATTAATATCGGAGAGGACTAAAAAGGGTTGGGTATCATCTCTGTTTAGGTACTCTAGTGCCTCATTGCCATCTGCGTAAAAGAGAACTTCGTTTGGATAATCCAATCTTTTAAATATCTCGGTAAGAATTTCCTGGTCATCTAAATCATCTTCAATAACGATGATGGGGCCCGTCTTGTTCATGGTGCATTAGTTTGGTAGCATGAATATAGGTAAAGCGTCGTCACTCATATATAAAAAGTCGCTTTCCACCAGCTTAGCTAAAGAGACGATGATTCACTAATTTGTTGGCGTTATCTTCCTGCGATACTTTAATGTACTTCATAAAACTTTTCTCTGCATGTGGAGAGGTAATCTTCATAATGGAGATAACAGGCACTGTATCGAGGTAAGCGAATGGTAAACAAGTGATGCACTTTTACCAGCATGATATTTTTAAGATAGATCAAGGTTGTAAATGCGCTTTAGCTCTTTCTCAGCCAGGTAGATGTTTTCGGTGGGTTCTTCCACCGTTTTAAGCCTGCGGTGCTTAAACTGCCGGTTGGTAGTAAGTATCCTAATTACCACCTCATTCATAAATACTTTAAGGTTCGTCATCAATGTGCCGATAGAGTTTTTACCATCCCTCCTTTTTTATCAGGCGGCACACAAACTCGTTATAGAAATCCATGTCAATAGAGTCAAAGTGCATACTTCGCTTATAGAAGACCTTAAACTCCCTTCAGTTTGTAATGGCTTGTTTTAGCTGCTTTTAGAACCGGCCATGATTGTTCCGGAATGCCTATCCTTTTTTTTGCAACCCGGTCATTCTAAAGCGGCTCCTTCGAATTACAATGTGTTGCGCTACCTGCAGATCAATTCAACTGTTTCTCCATTACCCTTGTCGTCAAAGTCGACTCCACCAGCCCATAATTTTCGGTTTTTAGGTCCAAATATTTCTCGCCAAACGCAGTCCCGCCTTCAACTGCTGCTCTCATAACCTTTCCAACACACAGGCAACATTGGCATGCGATTTAGATTACTTTTCTAATCATTAAATCTATTACAGATATGAGTGACAAACCACTTGAATCGTATTTTCCGGAAATAGTTGCAGAAGTAAAGGGATTTGCCATTTTTATGATGGATACTGATGGTGTAATTCAAACGTGGAATATAGGATGCGAATTAATGAAGGGTTTTAAAAAGGAGGATGCAATAGGACAGAACTTTAGGATGCTTTTTCCAGATTTTTTAAAAGATCAGCACCTGCCCGAAAAAGAACGGCAAATAGCAAAAGACAAAGGCAGATTTGAAGATGAAAACTGGCGGATAAAAAAGAATGGAGATCTATTTTGGGCCTTTGTAGTACTGACAAGAATTAACGATGAAAAAGGTAAGCATATAGGTTATGTAAAAATCACTCAGGATCAAACTGATAAAAAGAAATATTTAGACCAGTTAAATAGAAAGATTGAAGACGTCAGGAACATCAACCAAAAACTCGATACCGTTAATAATGAACTGCTCAAATCAAATTCTACTCTCGGAGAGTTTGCATATGCATCATCGCATGACCTGCAGGCACCTTTAAGGAATATGATGTATTATATAGAACGTTTAAAGGAGGAATTAGGGGAACAACTAAATGAGAAACAGCTCGAGTTTTTTAAACGGATTGAAAATTCCGGCAGCCGAATGGTGAGGCTCATAGAAGATTTATTATCCTTCTCTTATATTGGTATGGGTACAAGCCAGAAATCTGAAATTGATTTAAACGAACAGGTGAAAGACGTATTAGCAGACCTGGAACTCGATGTAGTAGAAAAAGGGGCAAAAATTACGGTTGAAAGTTTACCTAGGGTCCGGGGAGACCGTCGCCAGTTTCAGCAATTTTTTCAAAATTTAATTGGCAATGCAATAAAGTACGCAAAGCCGAATGTGGTACCTGAGATACGAATTTCTTCGAACGAAGTAATCGGACGTGAAGCAAAGGCAAGCCTTCCAACTGAGGAGGCGAATCGGAAGTATTATCTCATTCAGCTGAAAGATAACGGTATCGGTTTTGAACCGGAGTATGCCGAAGATATTTTTAAAGTATTCACCCGCTTGCATGGGACTTCGGATTATTCAGGCTCAGGCGTAGGGCTTAGTATCGTGCAAAAAGTCGTGGAAAATCATAACGGACATATTTGGGCAGAAAGTAAACCTGGGGAAGGGGCCAGTTTTAAAATACTTCTCCCGGTGGATTAAATGCGCATCTGGGAGTGTTATTTTGTTCTAAGCGATAGGTTGTTAGTAAATAACGGCATAGGTGCACTCTCGTACTTGTTTCTTTTGAGGCCGCTCACACCTAAAACAGTTTAGTGGGTAGCCTTTATATCATGCCTTTGCCTAAGGCGGTAGCGCATTTCAATTAGTTTAAATGGCTGCGACAATATCAAAATAATTATTTGCGTCGAGGAGATAGATCGTTGTAAACTTCCGGCTCCTTTCTATGGTGTATGCCTGGGGCAGTTTCATATAAGCGGAAAAAGCGTCACGAACATTTGTTGAATAGAATCTTGTGATCAGGGCTGGCTCGGATTGGAGGGGGGCAACTTTTTGCGAAGAACTATGCAGACATGAAAGTAAGGAAGCGCAGATTGATGCGAATACGCTCATGATTTTGGCTTTTAGTGAAAATACCCACTGGCCAACAAATAGCCTGTTAAAAACTATGGTAGGATAATGAATTCTGGTGAAGATGTGCCGGTAACAATAACATATTTGCGGAGATTGGATATTTGAAATTCATCAGCTTATTCTTTGCATAAAAGCCGGATAGCGATGTACAATTTAAAGCTGTCGCCGGGAGGACGGGTGAACTCATATAGCAGCTGGCCTTACTTGAGGTT
>DASQMG010000273.1:0-2819 GCA_035645595.1 Flavisolibacter sp.
GTGCTCCGCCTTTCCACCATCACACAGAATATGTACCTGCTGCAAACAGGTTGCGACCTGCTGGGTGACCTCTACCTTCGTCACGATAGGAGCGACACAGCCATCTTTTACTTGTTGAAATCCTGTGCATTGGCAGAACAATTAGGCTACAAAGAAGAAATGCTCGCCAATGATAAAATTGCTGCCAGCAATGTCCTGTACCGGACACAGAACTATGCGCAGTGTATCCTTTTTTGCAGCAATAGCATCAATATCGAAGAGGCCTTAACACCGATTGCCGTAGTTACGGCGTACAACAATAAAGGTCTTGGATATCTGAAGTTGGGAAATCCAGATTCTGCCCTTTTCTACTTTACCAGGGCAGCGAATTTTTCCCGGAAAAAGAGCTGGGGAATCTGGGAGGGAATTGCAGCGGGTAACATAGGAGATGCCTTGCATGCAAAAGGCCTGAACGCGGAAGCGGTGCCGTACTGGCAAAAAGATTACGACAGTTCAATAAAATATGGGCAATGGGGAAACGCAGGACTCACACTTGCTTACCTAAGCGAATACGGTTTCCGGAACGGCCAGCAGCAAAAGGCACTGGAGCAATTACATTGGGCTGAAACAGTGAACCGGGGCGACGCGGTTAACCTGTTTCGTATCTACAAAATCAAGGCAGCCTGTTACCGCAACCTGGGCTACCACGATTCGGCCGATTTGTTTTTAGACCGCTACTACTACCTGACCGATTCAATCAACCGTTCCGTCAGTGCCCAGAACTTTAATACAGTACAGTTGAAACTAGCGCACGAGAAAAATGAGTATGAATACAACCTGTTGAAAAAGCAACGACAGGCGGAGTTGATGCGCAGAAATCTTTTATTAATTGTTTTAGTTGCCCTTTCCTTTATTGGCTGGCTGCTGTTTAACCGTCAACGATTAAGAACAAAACTGGCACGGCAGCAGCAGGCCATTGCCGAAAACGAAACTGCCTCGGCTAAAGAACAACTCGCCATATTTACCCAAACCCTGTTGGAAAAAAATGGGCAGATTGAAAAATTGAATGCCTCCCTGGTTCAACAGACAGTCGCTACCAACGACGAATTGATTCACCAAACTTTACTCACCGATTACGACTGGAACAAGTTTAAAGAACTCTTCGAGAAAATTCATCCTGCTTTCTTTATGAACTTAAAAAGCAGGGCGCCGGTAATCACCCAATCTGAAATGCGGCTGGCGGCACTGATCAAGCTAAATCTCGACAACAAACAAATGGCATCCATGCAGGGCATCAGTGTCAGCAGTCTTAGGGGGAACAAAACCCGCCTTCGGCAAAAATTAGCCCTGCCACCAGAAACCGACCTCGATGAGCTGATAAAAAGTTTATAACCCTTTCTTTTTTTAAATTCAACAACCTGCTCCTGTAGCGGGTTTTAACCCTTGCAGCGATTTGCAGCGCTGTTTGCAGCCCTTTGCAGCGGCATTTTCTTGCGCAAGGGCTCCATGCATATTTCCTTTACACCATCGCAAAAAATGAACATCAGTAAACTTATAGCAAGGTGGTGGTGGCTCGTAATTGTACTGCTGTTTTTACTCGCACTTCTCTACTTTATCTGGCATAGCCAGCAGCGGGTGAACGCAATTGATAAAGAGCTATACCGTCCTGAATTATTTCAACCTCATAACTAAAGCATTGACATGAAAAAGATTTTTGCTCTTCTCCTGATTATTTCTTCGTTTCATTTGGCTGCCCAAAATGTGGGCATTGGTACAACCAGCCCAACCGAACAACTTGATGTAAACGGCAACCTCCGGGTAAGAGGCTTAAGTAATGCATCCGGACAGGCTGCTTCGTTTATGCAGGTAAATGCGGACGGCATTTTAAAATTGGCAAAGCCTGATACCTTGCGGGCCAACCCAACTCCTGCATCTTTAAGCAGCGTTGATGTTGGAAATGGTAGTGCCCATCCCAGTGATTACCCAAGTGGCGTGGCGGTTGGCGGCACTAAAGCCTGCGTGGTCAATTTTTCGAGCAGCACCCTCCAGCTTTTTGACGTGAGTGGCACTACACCCGTACTATTGGGTTCCGCTCCAACAAATACTAACCCCAGCGACGTGGCCATTAGCGGGAACAAAGCCTTTGTGATAAGTTTTGGCGGATTAATATCCCTCCAGATTTTTGATATCAGCGGTACCACGCCAACCTTTCTTGGCGCTGCCCCCATAGGCATTGCCGGCTATCGGGTGATTGTTCGGAATGAAAGGGCCTACATTACCACGGGGGACAACAAACTGGCGGTGTACGACGTAAGTGGCAACACGCCAGCCCACCTTGGCTTCGCTGCCACGGGCTCCGGCCCGACAGATTTTGTACTAAATGGCAACAGGGCCTACGTGGTCAACCGCGCTGCGAACGCATTCCAGGTGTTTGACATCAGCAACAACAACCCGGTGCTGCTGGCAACTACGGGCACCGAGGCCAATCCCAGGGGCATAGTGGTGACCGGCAACCGGGCCTACGTAGCCAATTTCAGCGCCAAAACAATCCAGGTGTTTGATTTGGGAGTGACGCTTCCCGTTTCGGTGGGCTCGGCTGCGGTTGATTTTAATCCGGAACGGATACTGGTGAACGGAAACCGGTTATATGCAGTTGGTAATAACAGCATGCTTAACGTGTACGATGCAGACGGGCGGTACAAGCCGGTACTTATTGGCCGTACACCACTTGCAAACGCAGCTACCGGCAAGTCACTCTACCTTACCGAACGCAAAGCTTATGTGGGTACGTCCGACAAAAAGCTGCAGGTATTTGAATTGGGCTTTTCGGGAAGCATTAC
>DASQMG010000274.1:0-15832 GCA_035645595.1 Flavisolibacter sp.
TTTACTCAACATTTAATTCCGTACAACTTTATAGCGCTCCTGGGTTTCACTTTGGTGCAAAAAAAGAGTCCCGCAACAGCAGAACTCTCATCAAAGCTCGGAATCAGTATAGTTGATTAATAATTATCTCTGTATCCTCCACCTCCACCGGTGCTGCTACCGCCACGGTTGTATCCTCCGCCACCACCGCCGCCGTTGCCGCCACGGTTAAAGCCACCACCGCCGCCGGGTTTTTTAAAGCCGCCGCCACCGCCGCCGCTGCCAAAGCTTCGTTTTTTGAAGCCACCGCCGCCGCCTTCGCTGCCGCCTTCTTTAGGACGAGACTCATTCACCACCAAGCCACGGCCATCCACTTCACTGCCATTTAATTGGGCAATGGCTGCTTGTGCTTGTTCGTCATTTGGCATGTCAACAAAACCAAAACCTTTACTGCGTTGTGTGAATTTATCCATCACAATCTTGGCAGATGCTACTTCACCATAAGGGGTGAACAAGTCAGCTAAGTCCTGATCCTTCAGGCCCCAACTTAAGTTTCCTACGTAAATGTTCATTTTGAGAAAATTTAAAAAAACAAAAAGAGTGTTTACAGCCAACAAGTTACAAGGAACAAAAAAGTTCAAAGGCTTGGTGAAACTGGAAGAACACGTAATACAAAACGAATATAAAGATTTTATACACGTATTTCAAAAACAAAGCTGCCCATTTTATTAAAAGGGCAGCTTTTCATAACAAAAAGATTATTGTTTGATGACCTTCATTGTTTCTGCACTACCGTCTCCGCTATTAAAACGAATCATGTATATGCCTTTCTGGAGGCCGGTCATGTCAATATATGTTTGCATAGAGCCAGTTGCAGGTTTTATTGACTTTACTTCCCTGCCATCTGCACCGCTTACAGTTATCAATTCATTTTGTATAATAACAGGATGTTGAATGGTTAATTGATTTAATACCGGCTGTGGAAACGCTTTTAATACAATAGACGCTTTACCATTAGCGATCCGGGTTATCGTACTGTATTTAAATTTAGCATCGTTATCTACATTTTTGATTCTGTAATAAGCCGTTGTACTACTGTTGGCATCAAAATAGGCATACGTATTTTTGCCATTTATACTTAAAGTTCCAACCCTGGCAAAGTTTTTTCCATCTGTACTTCTTTCCACTTCGTAACGGGCTACGTTTTCTTCACCGCCTACTTTCCATGTTAATTGTACACCGCCTGCTGTCTTTTTTGCCTCAAAAGTTATAAACGATACAGGTAATGGAGCCTCTGAACGGTTACCGTTGGTACTAAAGTCATCAAAGCTGAAATTCTCCGCTAAAAGTCCCGACCCCGTATTAGATGTAAGCTCTATGCGAAAGCGGTATTGTCCCCCTGTGGGAAATCCGGGTAGGTCAGAAAGAGAAATCGCACGACATATCAGGGCGGCATTGCCTGAACCATAATTAGGAACAAACTGATTTAAAAAAACGGTAGTCAACTGATTTGTAGACGTAGAAATATACTGAACTACCACTTCAATCCGGGCAACTTGTTCGCTACCAGCCAAACTAAACCCATACCCTAACGAGGAAGCATTATTCGCTAACCGGTAGGTAGGTGTGGTAATAGAGTATATAGCAGTTCCAATAACGTTCTGACGTATCAGTCGCTGTCCTGCACCACTGTACGTAAAATCGCCTGTAAAACCTGCGGTGCCGTTTGAAATGGTATTAAAGTCTTCCGCAACATTACCGCAAATCGGAGGCTGGCTGAAAGCAGTTAAACTGAAAAGAGTTAAAAACAAAATAACAGGTGTGGCTTTTCTTTTTACAAACGTGTAAATTTTCTTCATGGTTAACAAGTTAAAAAGGTGAGTTAATAGATTTGCTAGCTTTCAAGGAGCAGGAAGGTTGGGTAATCGAGTGATTAGGAGATTATACTATTTGGTCGTCAAAAACTAAGCCCTAAACTCAGCAGCAGGCCGGAATAAGGGTTAAACCTCTAAGATGACACGTATTGGGCAAAAAAAAGTCTACACAAACTTGTGTAGACTTTTTTCTGAAATAAATGCGGTTATTATTCAGCAACAACCTCAAGGTCAATTTCAGCATTCTGACCATTGCCAAAATCAACAGTTGCTTTGTAAGTGCCTAATTCTTTTACATCGTCATTGATGGTGATTTTCTTGCGGTCAATTTCGTATCCTTTTTGGTCGCGGATAGCGCGGCTGATTTGGAGAGACGTAATACTACCAAAAATTTTACCGCTGGTACCTGTTTTAGCGCCAACTTTTACCGGCGCTTCTTTCAGTTTAGCGATGACACTATTAATTTGAGCCAGCATGGCCGCTTCTTTCTTCTTAGCCACTTTCAGCCTTTCTTCAAGCTGTTTTTTATTAGAAGGATTAGCTTCAACGGCCAGGCTTTGCGGGATTAAAAAGTTACGGGCATACCCGTTCTTTACTTTTACCAATTCATTTCTACCACCAAGATTATCTACATCCTGAATTAAAATAACATCCATAATACTTTGTTTTAGCCAATGGTTCCAAGAGCCACTGTCCTCCCTTTGCCGGGCAAAGAGGTTAGGTTAAAAATTCTATTTTAAAAGATCGGTTACATATGGCAACAGTGCCATTTGACGGGCCTTTTTGATAGCATCAGATACTTTGCGCTGGTACTTTAAAGAATTACCGGTAATACGGCGGGGTAACATTTTACCTTGCTCGTTCAGGAATTTTTTCAAAAACTCTATATCCTTATAATCAATATAACGGATACGATATTTTTTAAAACGGCAAAATTTCTTCGGGCGCTTTTCCTGCTTAATGGCAGTCAGGTATTTAATTTCATTTGGTCTAGCCATTGTTTACCTCCTGTAGTTTTTCGGTTCCGGTTGGTAAGCCATTTCTCTTTCTGTGATTGTACTCAACGGCATACTTATCAAGTCTGGTAGCCATTTGACGAAGCACAGCCTCGTCGCGCAGAAGCTGAATTTTCAGCTTCTCATTGAAGTCGGATGGCGCCTGATACTCCATAACCCAGTACAAGCCTGTGGTTTTTTTCTGTATCGGGTACGCCAGTGATTTTAGTCCCCATGCATTCTCCGCTACAATCTGGCCACCATTATCGGTTACCAGCGTAGTGAATTTTTTCTGAGCAGCTTTAAATTCATCATCGCTCAGAACGGGGGTAAAAATCACCATCAATTCGTAATTGTTCATTACCCTGTTTTTTGGTTAAAAAATAAATTTGGAGCGCAAAAGTAAGGGATGCATGTCAGATTCCGGTTTTATAGCCCTGTTTTTAAAGCGAGTAGCTGTTAAAATTGCCAGGCAAGTGCTGATTGATCTTTAAGTCAAGTGAATCGGTCATATAACAGAGTTCCGAAGATGTTTAAACTAAAAAGCCGGCACTTGGGCCGGCTTTTTAGTTTAAACAAAACAATTTATTCAATAACTAATTTTTCTGAATAGACCTCCGTTTCGCCTTTTAGTTTTACAAGGTACATTCCTTTGGAAAGATTGCTTACTGAAATAGGATTTACAGAATTATAAAGGATGGTTGATTTAACTACCCTTCCGCCCATATCTATAATTTCCATCATTAGTGGTTCTTTGTAATTCGCTACGTTGATAGTAATACTCTCTCTTGCCGGATTAGGAAGCAAGCTAACGGTAAAAGCTTTGCCAAAATTTATTTTAATGACTTTTGAATATTCAACAAAGCCATTGAAATCAATTGTTTTTAACCGGTAGAAGTTATTGCCGGTAGCAGGCGAAGCATCCAATACCTGGTAGGACGACATTGTTGTTGTATTTCCTCTTGCAGCAACGGTAGCTATTCTTTCAAACCTTGTTCCGTCCGTTGAGCGTTCTACTACAAACTCTCTCGTATTGATTTCCTGGCTTGTTTTCCAGCTTAGCTTAACTGCGGCGTTCTGTTTGTTAGCTCCAAATTCTGTAAGCTTCACTGGTAGCGGCGCATCGCTAATCTCCGTCACGAAATACCGTGTTAGTAACGGGTAATGGTCAGAAGTAGTTCCACCATAATCAGCTATGCCGGTCAGCGTCTCTATATCATTGAATAAAGTTGCCGAAAGGGGAAGATAGCTTGTTACTACTTCATTTGTGAATAAAACATGATCAATCACGTCTGAAAAATCAACTGTTGAATTAAGCCCGTACTGGCTGAACAAAAGTGTTGGTGTTTTATAACTGTTGGCATCCACAGAGTCTTTAAGAAGCGTGTCATAAGAAGAAACTACAACGCCGCCGCCTGTATAAATTGATTGATCAAAATCATCATTGAAGTCGCCAAGGACAATTACGCTTTTTGTACTGAAATAGGTATCCAATGTGTCCTTCAATTCCGTAGCGCCAGCTTTACGGCTTAAGTAATCACTCTGGGTATCGCCTGCTTTCCCATGTACTACAACAAAGGATAAATTTTTACTTGCGCCATTTTTTGAAATAGTTGTGTTCACCAGGAAAGGCACTCTGCCCGATGCCCAACTGCTATTGGCAGTGGAACTACTTTTCATCAGCCCTCTTGCCGCCACATTAGAAACCACAGAAGTTTTATAAACCAAAGCCAGCTTTTGCGCAGTAAAATAAGCAGGGTCAGTAGGGTTAGGCGCCGAGCTACCGTATTCAGAAACTACGTATGCATACCCACCGTCTAATGACCTTGTCAGGCTTCCAAGCCTGGCTGTATCTACTATTTCTGACATAGCATAAACATCCGCCCCTATATAGTCCATAACCCGTTTTGCATTGGTTTGTTGCAGATCATTATTAGCAGGGCCTTGTGTACCACCAAACCACTCCAGATTCCAGTTAACAACATTCAAGGTAGCGGCCAGGGGATAAGTATTTCCTTTTAACAAAATCCGCTGGATATTCATTCCGGTAGCTGTAAACGACAGTAAACCGGAATAAACGGTATTAGCTGCAGTAGGGTTGAAGCCTACATAAACAGTTTTCTGTCCTGCTGCAAGTTCCGCAACTGAATAGGTAAGCGTTTTGCTGTAGGTAAGATTGTTTTTTGAAAGGAGGAATTTGTCAGGTGCTGTGATTACAAGTGGAGAAGCGAAATTATTTCCAGTAAACACAAATGTTTTGCCAACAGAGAAATCCCCTGAAGAGAGTTGCTTGAAATCGAGCAGCCCATTGTTTAAAGTTAAACTTGGGGGTGGCGCCACAGTTGAATTGATGATATTAATATCATCAATTGTCCAGCGGGAAGCAGCAGATGTTGTTGATGTGTACCTGAATGCAAAACGAACATTAGCTTGTTTAAATCCGCTTAAGTTGATGTTTTCTGAAAGCGTCCATACATCAGAACCAGTGGCGGGAAACACTCCATTTAGTTCTGTCCATGTAGTAGTAGTAACATTCCCTGTGAAATTAGAAGTGATGTAAAGTTTTAGTGCTTCTCCGCCAAATGCAGAACGACTGTAAAAAGAAAGAAGAGGAATATTAGTTGTTGAAAGATCAATTACCGGCGATATCAACCAGTCTTCATTAACCTGGCTGGTACCGGCAAACCCGTTCATTTGTACGGCACTACCTGTTCTTCCAAAGGTACTACAGCTCCATCCCTCGGCACCAGTTACGCTTTGTGCAGTAAAGCCATCGCTCAAGGCACCTGTGCAGGAGTTAAAATCATACGTATAAAGTGATGAAGACTCATTATCGGATAATGAAATTGAAGCAGTACCGGTAGTGATTGAAAAACCATTGGAAGCACTCGTTACGGTTACTATAATGGTTTCTGTGGGCTCGCTGATATTATCATCAATCACATTAATGTTAAGGGTAGCGGTTGAACTGCCCTGAAGTATAGTGATGGTACCATTCTGCGGATCAGAATAATCGGTTCCGCTCGTGGCTGTTCCTGCAAGCGTATAATTAACAGTTACACCACCGGCAGGAGCAGGTGTACTAAGTGTAAGTGTAAACGTGCCATTTGTTGCAGGTTCGCTAGCATTAATGCCTGCTGCAATGCTCAGATTTTGGGCAACTGCAGTGTTGGTGTATGATATTTGAAAATCATCAAGTGCATACATACCATCGTTTCCTACATCATTATTATCCTTCCATCTTATCCAGATAGTGCCTCCAGAAGCAAGATTTATTGATGATAAGTTGCCAGAAATCGCTACTCTGTTTGAATTACCATCAACAGGTCCATCTAACGTAGAGGTGGTTAATATTTCAACTAAGTTCAGAGTAGAAACAGGTGTCCATGTTCCGGTAATTAGTGAAGTGGCATTCGTACTATATTCAAAAATGACAGATTCATTTATCGTGTTATTACTATGAGTTCTCCATTGTTCCGAAAATCCAGTAATAGAAAAGTTGCTGATAATTGAACCAGTATTGTTGGTAAAGGAAGCCCCGAAAACAGGTACTGTGCTTGCTGAACTCAGCGTACCCAATGCTCTTTCAGGATCGCCTGTTGAACCTGCATTGTAAATGGAACCGGAATTAGAACTTCCATTGCCAACCACTGGGTTCAAAAGCTGGTTAGCTGTTCCTGATCCTGCAAAGCGAAGTGCAGTCCATCCGGTTGGGAATGTAGTACCCGTTGCACCCATCCCATCAAAGTTTTCAGAATACGATCCGTTGGCTGTTGTTAAACTGATTTGTGCAACAGCACTGTTGTGAAGAAAAGAGGCGAGTAATAGCAAGCGGGCTATGTACAATTTTTTCATGCCTTAATTTTTTGTGAGTAAATAAAAATATAGGCATATGGATTATTAGGGCAGGTACATAGGTATTAGGTTGGCATTAGGTGGCAATAATAAAAAGAGCTACTGAATAAACAAAACTATGTTGAAAAGTTAATTGACGCTTAATCTCACATCTATCACTTTCAGCTGCAAACTCTTCTCACCGTTCCACTCATTCTCATCAATCCTGAAAATGAGGTCAATAGGTTGATTATTGGTAAGAAGCGGCATTTTATCGGCCATATTGAATCCAATGCCGGTAAGAATATGATTGTCCTGTTTTACCACAAAGCGAAGATGCGCATCTTTCACCACTTTACTCCAGCCTGTGTTGTAAACATTGCGGGTACAAAACATTGGCGACATATTATCGGGGCCGAAAGGTTCCATCTGGCAAAGAATATCGTAAAAGGATTTTTTTATATCCGAAAAATTTATTTCGGCATCAATTACTATTTCAGGTATCAATAATTCCGGATGAATGGAGGCCTCTACCACCTCTTCAAATTTTTGGCAGAATGCATCTACCTTATCGTTGGCGATGGTCATACCGGCTGCATAAAAATGTCCGCCATAGCCCAGTAATAAATCTTTACATTGATGAATAGCTTCATACACGTTAAAACCAACAACACTACGGGCAGAGCCTGCCACGTAATCTCCGCTTTGCGTAAGTACAATAGTAGGGCGATAATAGTGATCAATTAATCTTGAAGCAACAATGCCTACTACGCCTTTGTGCCAGTGCGGTTGAAACAATACAGTGCTTTTTCTATTTATAAGTACTTCATCACCCTGTATGATAGCCAGTGCTTCATCTGTAATGCTGCTGTCTGCTTCTTTCCGGGTTACGTTATCCTCATTTAACTGCTCTGCCCAGTGCATTGCTTCTGCATAGCTTTCCGAAACAAACATTAGTACAGCCTTGCGGGCATCATCCATACGGCCCGCTGCGTTTACTCGCGGGGCTATAATGAACACCAGGTTAGTGATATGAAACTCCTTTTTAAAACCGCTTAAAAAACTCAGGGCTTGTATGCCAAAGTTCGGGTCCTTGTTTGCTTTTATCAAACCATAATAAGCCAGTATACGGTTTTCGCCGGTGATAGAAACAATATCGGCGGCAATGGCAGTTGCCACTAAATCGAGGTATTTGTAAGGTGTATTCCCAGGCAGTTCCATAGCTTTGCATAAGGCTGTAATTAATTTGTAGCCTACGCCACAGCCACACAGCTCTTTAAAAGGGTAGGCGCAATCCTTTTGTTTGGGATTGAGGATGGCTACTGCCGGTGGGAGTATGTCATCGGGTAAGTGATGGTCGCAAACAATAAAGTCAATGCCCAATCTTTTTGCATATTCAATTAGCGCTACTGACTTAATGCCGCAATCTAAAGAGATTATCAAAGTGTAACCGTTTTCGGCTGCAAAATCAATCCCAGCCTTGCTTACGCCATAACCTTCGCGATAGCGGTGCGGTATATAAAATTCGGTAAGGGGATGATGGGTTTTTAAAAACTGGTACATACAGGCAACAGCAGTTGTGCCATCTACATCATAATCGCCAAATACCAGTATTTTTTCCTGCACCGCAAACGAAGTCAGAATACGGTCAACCGCTTTCTGCATATCCTTCATTAGAAAAGGATCGTGCAAATAGGAAGACTCAGGACGAAAGAACTTTTTAGCCTCATCGAAATTTTCAATACCCCGCTGCACCAGTATACCACAAAGCACAGGATGTATTTTCAGCTCTTTAAAAAGGGCTCCTGCTTTTTCTTTATCGTATGTACTGATGCGCCAGCGTTTTTGTCTCATTGCTCAGTATTTTCGATCCGTCACAAAGTTTACTAAATCCTCAAAACCGCCTCTGATCTCAGAGGATGGAAAACTGTGTAATATATCCAAAGCCTCCTGTTTGTAAGTATTCATTTTATTAATTGTATAATCGATGCCTCCGGCTGCCGTAACAACATCAGTTATATAGCTGATTTTACTTTTACGGGTATTTTCATTTTTAATAATATAAATGATTTCCCTTCTTGTTTTTTTATCGGTATTATTCAGCGTGTAAATAAGCGGTAGCGTCAGTTTCTTTTCTTTGATGTCGTTGCCGGTTGGTTTGCCAATGTTTTGTGAGGTATAGTCAAACAAATCATCTTTTATCTGAAAGGCCATCCCTACTTTCTCTCCAAAGGCCTGCATCTTTTGGGTTAATACCGGGTCTAACGATGCTGACCATGCGCCTGCGCCACAGGCAGAAGAAAGCAGAGATGCCGTTTTGTTTTTTATTATTTCCAGGTAAATAGCCTCATCTAAATTGAGCGAACGAGATTTTTCCATTTGCAGCAATTCACCCTCGCTCATTCGGCGCACTGCTTCAGACAAAAGCTTCAATATTTCAAAATCATTATTATCTAATGAAAGCAGTAAACCTTTAGATAATAAATAATCTCCTACCAGTACAGACACTTTGTTTTTCCATAACGCATAAACTGAGAAAAAACCTCTACGTTCCAATGAATCATCTACTACATCATCATGTACAAGAGTGGCTGTATGTAAAAGTTCTACTAACGAAGCAGCCCTGTAAGTGGTGTCATTTACCGTACCGCAAAGCTTTGCCGATAAAAAAACAAACATGGGCCGTATCTGCTTTCCTTTACGTTTTACGACATAGCGCATAATACGGTCCAACATAAAAACATTGCTCTTTGCTGCTTCTTTAAATTTCTTTTCAAAAAGGTCTAATTCCGTTTCAATTAAAATCAGGGGTAGCTTCATTCGTTGTTCCAAAAAATTACAGCGCGTAAAAAACAATTACGTTTATGTGGTATAAGAATTGCAGATTTGTGCTGGCAAATATTGATTGACTTTGTGTTATCCTCAAAAATAAATTTAAAAGTTTGGTAATTCTACGTCAAATTCTATTTTTGCGGCAGATTAGGACATTGTTTTTAAAATTTAATAAATAGTTATGGCAAGCAAACAGTACTCTTTTATAGCAGGCGCATTATGCCTGCTTGCATCGTCCGGTTTCGCACAAACACCAACCACCAGCGGATCCGGTTACGATGTTGCAGATTCTACAGTAGTTCCTTCACGCAGGGCGCCCCAGCAAACTGAATTTATGCAGGGCACGTATAATTTTCCGGCAAAACCACGCAGCATGTGGGAGATTGGTATTAAGGGCGGTTCTTTTAATGTAAGTGGTGATGTGCCTACTAAGTTTTTTACGCCTGGTTTTGGACTTCATGTAAGAAAAGCTTTGGGTTATGTTTTCTCGCTTCGATTAGAGTACATGTATGGTGTAGGTAAGGGTTTAAACTGGAATGCTTCTTCTAATTTCGGCAATAACACAGGGTTAACTACTAACCTCCCTAGTGGGCAACGTTATGTGGCAACCGGAACCAATCGTGTTTTCTACAACTATAAAACAAATGTTCAGGATTTAGCTCTGGAAGGTATTATTACTTTAAATAGCGTGCGCTTTCATAAAGCGAAATCTGGGTTTAATATTTATGCTTTGTTAGGTATTGGCGCTACTACGTATGACACCAAGATCAATGCACTTAACGGCGCATCTAATTATCAGGCTGCTTATAATGGTATTACTGGCTTCAACGATTATAAGAATAGAAAAGAGGTAAAGGATAGACTTGAAGAAATTTTAGATGATGATTATGAGACCCCTGCGGAAAACGATGGTAACCGTCGTCCTAAATTAGGTGGCAAGACGTTGTTGCCTGTAGGCCACATAGGTGCTGGGATCGCTTTCCGCCTGAGCAAGCGTATTAACCTTGCTATTGAAGATCGTTATACAATTACAAGAAGCGACCTGATTGATGGTCAGCGTTGGGCTGAGCAAGTTAGCGGAAGTCCGGTTCTTACTCCTGACTATGATAACTATAACTATTTAAGTGTTGGTTTGAACTTTAATGTTGGTGCAAAATCGGTTGAGCCATTGTGGTGGTTAAACCCATTAGACTATGCTTATCAGGAAATTCGCAAGCCGCGCTTAATGATTCTCCCAAAACCGGTTTTACCTGATACAGATGGTGATGGTGTAACTGACCAGTTTGACCAGGAAGTTACTCCGCAAGGTTCTCCGGTAGATGCTCACGGTGTTAGCTTAGACACAGACGGTGATGGTGTACCTGATTCCCGTGATAAAGAAAAGATTACACCTACTACTTGTCAGCCTGTAGATGCTGATGGTGTTGGTAAATGCCCTGTAGCTTGTCCTGATTCAACTTGTCCGGGATGGAACAATCGTGGTGATTGCGCGACAGCTTTAGGTAACTTGCCAAGCATTGCCTTTACTGGTAATACATCAAGATTAAACGAAAGCCAAAAAGTATGGTTGGCAGGTGTGGCCGCTACTTTACGTAATAATCCTAACTGTCGTATTTCCATAGTTGGTTATTGCACAGAAAGTAAAGCCAAGCAATCTGCTGGTACTGCAAGAGCTGAAAATGTAAGAAAATACCTGGTTGAAAGTGAGGGTATCAGTAACGATCGTATTACCGTATTGGTAGGCCAGCAAGGTGGCGACTGTAATACTGTTGATTTAAGAGGCGAATAGAAGTAAACCTAATCAATATTCAATCCCGTTCCGATTTGTGGAACGGGATTTTTTTTGCTTAAACACCCTGAGCTAGAAAAGGAATTAGATTGACTTTAGGCTAATCTTAACGGGGGTATATTATAGATTTGAATTATTTACAGAATATTTGCTCTTACCGATTAATTTTGACCTCCTTTATGAAGTTCTCGATCGCCATCTTTGCTATTCTTTTATTCTCTGGTTGCCAATCTATAACCAAGGTTTTAAAAAACCCTGACCCGCGTTATAAATTACGTATGGCCGAGCAATACTATGCTAAGAAAAAATATGTTCAGGCACAACAGGTTTATGAGGATATTATGCCTTCCTTCAGGGGGCAGCCTGAGTTTGAAGACATTTATTATAAATATGCTTACACGGCCTACTACCAAAGAGACTACCTGAACGCCGAAAATCTTTTTAAAGGCTATCTCGAGATTTATTCAACCAGTGCAAGAGCCGAGGAGATTGATTACATGCGCTCTTACACTTTTTATAAGCAGTCACCAAAAGCTGCGCTGGATCAATCGGCTACCTTGAAAGCCATTGGTATGTTTCAAACCTTTATCAATACACATCCGGGGTCGGTTCGAAATAAGGAGGCAACGGTTCTTATAGATGGCCTGCGTCAAAAGCTGGAAGTAAAGGATATGCGGGCAGCACAATTATACTATGACATCGGCCAGTTCCGTGCCGCTGCTGTGGCTTTCAATACCATGCTAAATCAGTACGCCGATACCGAAAAAGCAGATCAGTACAAGTTGATGGCGATAAAATCTTACTTTCGCTTCGCTGAAATGAGCGTCGAGGAGAGAAAAGGGGAGCGTTTTGAAAAGGTAATTGAAGAAGCCAATGATTTTATGGATCGTTTTCCCGAAAGCCCTCTGGTAAAAGAAGTTCAGCAATTTGTAACCTCATCGCAAAACAATATAAAAATATACACTAATGAGCCTGTTAAGACGTCAACTTAGTACAAGTACTACCAATAATATTGAAACCCGTGACATTAATGAGCTCAAAAGCAAAACCGGTAATGTTTACGAATCTATTGCCATTGTTGCAAAAAGGGCCAACCAGATTAATATTACTATAAAAGAGGAGCTGCATAATAAACTGGAAGAATTTGCTTCACATACGGATTCATTGGAAGAAATTCATGAAAACAAAGAGCAGATTGAAATTTCAAGGGCTTATGAGCGTATGCCCAATCCATCTTTATTAGCTATATCTGAATTTATGGATGGAAAAGTGTATTATCGAAAGAATGAAGATGCTGACCTTTTTAGCTAAAAGGGGTAAAAAGAAATAAAGAGAAGGAGAACGTTGATACAAAGTATCGGCTTCTCCTTTTTTCATTTATTGATTTATTGTAAAAATCATTTGGATGTTTGAAATTACAGGCCACTTCTCTTTTTCCCTCTGCGGTCATATTTATTAGTTTGATTTATTCTTACGGATAAATGCTTCTGAAAATGAAATAATGTAAATCCCTATTAATTTTTAGCAATATGCTCGCCCAAAGAAAAATTGTTTTAGGAATTACCGGCAGTATTGCTGCTTATAAAGCTCCACTCCTTGTGCGGGGGCTGATTAAAGCAGGTGCCGAGGTGAAAGTGATAATGACGCCGGCGGCAACAGACTTCGTTTCAAAGCTAACCCTAGCTACCCTCTCAAAAGCCGAAGTTTTAATAGATTTATTTAAAGAAGATACCTGGGCTAATCATGTGCAATTGGGCCGCTGGGCTGATGTAATGCTGATAGCTCCTCTAAGCTGTAATACACTGAGTAAAATGGCCACTGGTACCTGCGATAGTCTTTTGATGGCAAGCTATCTTTCAGCTACGTGCCCGGTTGTAGTAGCCCCTGCAATGGATGAGGACATGTGGCAGCATCCAACAACAACAAATAATTTAAAAACAATTAAAGAACATGGCTGTCAGGTTATTCCCGTGCAGTATGGGGAATTGGCAAGCGGCCTGATTGGCGATGGGCGCATGGCGGAAGTAGAAGATATTCTTACTTATATAAAAGATTTTTTTGTTGAAAAATCGGAGTTAAAGGGGAAGAAAGCACTTGTTACAGCCGGACCCACATACGAAGCAATAGACCCGGTTCGTTTCATAGGTAACCACTCATCAGGTAAAATGGGTATTGCAATTGCGGAAGAGTTGCATAACAGGGGTGCCGAAGTTACTTTGGTAAGTGGCCCGGTTTCAGTGAAACAAATCGGCAATGAAATAATAAAATTTAATGTTACTACTGCCGCGGAAATGTATGATGCCTGCGTATCGGTTGAATATGATATTGCTGTTATGGCAGCGGCAGTAGCGGATTATACGCCGGTAGAAGTTGCGGGTGAAAAAATTAAAAAAGGCGGTAATGAGTTAACGCTGACTTTAAAAAAAACAAAAGATATTTTAGCTACCCTGGGGACGCATAAGAAAAAAGGGCAGGTGCTGGTTGGCTTTGCATTAGAAACAAATAACGAAAGGGAACAGGCTTTAAAAAAGCTAGAGGAAAAAAATGCTGACTTAATCGTACTGAATTCTTTACAAGATGCAGGCGCTGGTTTCGGCTACGATACAAACAAAGCCACCTTCTATTTAAGGAGCGGCGAAGAAAAAACCTTTAGCTTAAAATCTAAAGCTTCCTTAGCAAAAGATATTGTTGATACTATAATACAATTAATGTAATGAGAACAAGTTTACTTATAGCCATGCTGCTTGTTATGCATGTCGCCGGAGCACAGGAACTACAGGCAAAATTCACGGTGATTTCAAACCGCGTCAGTACGCAGGTAGACAAAAAGACCTTTCAGACCCTGCAAACCACGCTAACTAATTTTGTCAATAACCGCAAATGGACCCCTGATGTTTTTCAGCCGCAGGAGAAAATCCATTGCAATTTTTTATTGAACATTGACCAGGATTTAGGCAGTAATTTATACAAGGCTACATTAACCGTACAGGCGGCACGTCCTGCATATAATACAACTTACCTGTCGCCTATGATTAATTTTCAGGACAATGAAGTAGTATTTAAATACATCGAGTTCCAGCCAGTAGAATTTAACGACAACCGGGTGGCGGGAAATGATGCTTCGGTTGCTAACCTCCCTGCTGTAATTGCCTATTATATAAACCTGATTATAGGAATGGATTACGCTTCTTTTACCTTACGTGGCGGTGATCCCTATTTTCAGAAAGCGCAGTACATTGTAAACAACGCACCGGAAGGAGGCCAGATCAGTGGCTGGAAAGCCTTTGATGGTTTGCGTAACCGCTTCAAACTTATTGAAGGGCTTGTAGATAGCCGGTATGCTTTAATGCATGATGCCATTTATAGTTACTACCGTACTGGCCTGGATAAGTTTTTTGATAAAGAGATGGAAGGCCGGGTAGGTGTTTTAAATGCATTGAATTATTTAAATATGGTAAACGGCGAAAATCCTAATTCTATGATCATGCAATTTTTTTTCCAGGGGAAAAGCAATGAGTTAGTAAAGATCTTTAGTAAAGCCGAGGGCAGTATGAAGAACCAGGCCCGGGACTTATTAGTGAGATTAGATATTACAAATACCAGTACGTACAAAGAATTAAAGTAATGCGTATTGTAATACTGCTCTGTTTTGTTGTTTTGTCTTGCGCAGAAAATTCTTCCCTTCCTGAGGAAATACTCCCACCACCCAAAATGGAAGCCGTGCTGTACGATGTTATCAGTGCCGATGAACTTGCAGATTATTCCGGTATCATGGATTCAACTTACCGGGCTCTTTCAAAAAGAACGTCTCTATACGATTCAGTTTTCCAGTTTCACTCCACTAATAAAGAATCCTTTAAAAAGAGCCTGGAGTTTTACCAGGGGCGTCCCGATCTCCTGAAAGTAATTTTAGATTCTTTGCAAAAAAGGTCCGACACGGCTATTGCCGTTCAAACTAGGGCAGACACTACAGCAGCACAAAAAAAGAGAAGAGATACAGCTAAAGCAAAACCGGTAATTGCTTTATAAAGCTATTTGTTCAGTCAAGCAAGACTATTTTTGGGCTTCTAATTACAATGTATGAATAAAGTGTTTGCTGATGCCACTGCAGCGTTGTACGACGTTCAGGACGGTGCCACTATTATGCTCGGCGGTTTTGGTCTTTGTGGTATTCCAGAGAACTCCATTTCAGCACTGCAACAAAAAAGAATAAAAGATCTTACCTGTATTTCAAACAATGCCGGCGTAGATGATTTTGGTTTAGGCTTGCTGCTTAAAACCGGGCAAATCAAAAAAATGATGAGCTCCTATGTAGGTGAGAATTCAGAATTTGAACGGCAGTTGTTAAGCGGCGAGTTAGAGGTTGACCTGATACCACAGGGAACACTAGCTACCCGTATTGAAATGGCAGGCATGGGCATCCCGGCCTTTTACACGCCAGCAGGATATGGAACTGAAATAGGGGAGGGCAAGGAAGTTAGAGAATTTAGCGGGAAAATGTATTTAATGGAAGAGGCGCTGCACGCTGA